>NZ_JBXUOV010000013.1:0-64530 GCF_057196585.1 Micromonospora sp. ATLC20 | reverse complement strand
GGCGGTCGCCGCCACGCTCTGGCCGGAGCTGGTCCCGGCGTCGGCCGCCGTGCCGGCCGCCCTGCGTCCCGCCGCGCCGGTCACCGGCCGGTTGCGGTCCGCCGCACCGGACGCCGGCCCCGATCCGGTACGCCGCTGAGCCGGGCTCAGGCGAACAGCGCCCGCCCCCACCAGTCGGCCGCGTCGCGTACGCCGGGCGGGCAGGCGAACAGGCCGCTGGAGACGTGCCGCAGGTATTCGTTCATCGCGTCGTTGCGCGCCAGCCGGGTCTGGATCGGCACGAACTGCCGGCGCGGATCCCGCTGGTAGGCGATGAAGAACAGACCGGCGTCGAGCCGGCCCAGCCCGTCCGAGCCGTCCACGAAGTTGTAGCCGCGGCGCAGTAGCCGGGCCCCGCCGTTCGCGTCCGGGTGAGCGAGTCGTACGTGCGCGGTGTCGGCGATGAGCGGCGCGCCGTCGTCGCCTTTCGCGGCGAAGTCGGGCTCGTCGAACTCGTCCCGGCGGCCCAGCGGCGCGCCGCTGCCCTTGGTCCGGCCGACGATCATCTCCTGCTCGGCGAGCGGGCTGCGGTCCCACGTCTCGATCAGCATCCGGATCTTCCGGGTGACCAGGTAGGAGCCGCCGGTCATCCAGTCCGGACCGTCGCCGGGCTGCACCCAGAGCTGGTCGCGGAGCAGGCCGGCGTCCTCGGCCTTGAGGTTGGCGGTGCCGTCCTTGAAGCCGAACAGGTTGCGCGGGGTGGCCTGGTCCCGGGACGTCGACGAGGTACGCCCGAAGCCGAGCTGCGACCAGCGGACGCTCACCACGCCCATGCCGATCCGGGCCAGGTTGCGGATGGCGTGCACCGCCACCTGCGGGTCGTTGGCGCAGGCCTGGACGCAGAGGTCGCCGCCGGACAGCTCCGGCTTGAGCGCGTCCCCGGCGAAGTGCGGCAGGTCGGCGAGCGCGGCCGGGCGGCGCGCGGAGATGCCGAAACGGTCCCGGCCCTGCGCGTCGCGGAACAGGGTCGGCCCGAAGCCCACGGTGAGGGTGAGCTGCGATGGAGGTAGTCCGAGCGCCTCGCCGGTGTCGTCCGGCGGGGCCTCGGGCATGCCGCCGACCGCGCCGATCACCCCGGCGTCCTTCCCGGCGGTCATCCGGGCCGCGGCGGCGGTCCACTCCTGGAGCATGGCGACGAGCCGGTCCCGGTCCTTCGTGACCACGTCGAACGCGACGAAGTGCAGCCGGTCCTGGGCCGGGGTGGTGATGCCGGCCTGGTGCTCACCGAGGAACGGCACCGACCCGGCGGCGGATCCGGTGGCTGATGCCTCGTTCCCGCCGGCGAGCAGCGCGCCCGCGCCACCCGCCACCCCGGCGACGCCTGCCACGCCGACGCCGGCCAGGGTCATCGCCCGGCGCCGGGACAGGCCGCGGCCGGTCCGCTCGCGGTTCGGCTCGCTCGTCGCGTCACCGCCGGCCGGGCCGGTCATCGCGCGACTGCCGCCGCGACCTTGCTGACCGGCTCGGCCAGCGCGTTCACCGCGTCCGACAGCTCCTTCAGCTCGTCCTTGCCGAGCTGGGTGTGCAGCTTCCAGCCGTCGCCGGCGCGGTGCTTGCCGAGCGTGGCCTCCACGTTCGCGAACTCGCTGTCGAGCTGCTTCACCAGGTCGGGCGCGCGCTGCTCCAGCGCCGGGCGCAGCGCGGCGATGGCCGCCTTCGAGCCCTCCAGGTTGGCGTTGAAGTCCCACAGGTCGGTGTGCGAGTAGCGCTCCTCCTCGCCGGTGATCTTGCCGCTGGCGACCTCGTCGAGCAGCGCCTTGGCGCCGTTGGCGAGCTGGAGCGGGGTGAGCTTCTCGGCGTCGGCCTTGGCGACGATCGCCTTGACGTCGACCAGGAGCCGGTCGGCGATCGCGCCGTCGGAGCTGACGTCGCCGGTGGTCCAGAGGTCCTTCTCGATCCGGTGGAAGCCGGTGAACTCCATGCCCTCCTCGACCACCTCCTCACGGCCGTCGATCTTCGGGTCGAGGTCGCCGAAGCTCTCCGCGACCGGCTCGATCCGCTCCCAGTAGGTGCGGGCCACCGGGTACAGCGCCTTGGCCTTCGCCACGTCGTTCGCCTTGACCGCGGCCACGAACTCCTCGGTCTTGGTCAGCAGCGCGGCGGTCTGGCTGCGCACGTACCGCTGGTAGCTCTCGGTGGCCTGGGTCAGCGCGGCGTCGGGGGCGACGGTGGCGGCGGTGCCGGAGACCTTCAGCGCGCCCCGGATGCCCCGGCCGCTCATCCCCGGCTTGCAGGCCGTCTCGTACGTGCCGGCGGTCAGCTCGACCCGCAGCTCACGGCTGAGCCCGGGGGCGATGTTCTCCACCTCGCCCATCACCCGGTCACCCGCGGCGTAGACGTAGAACTCGTTGACCTTGGAACCGGTGTTCGTCACCTTGAAGGTCACCTGACCGGCGTCGATCTCGGTGTCGCCGACCTCGCAGACGGTGTCGGTGGCCTTGACGGCGATCGGCCCGCCGTTCGTGGCGTCGGCGTCGTCACCGCCCCCGCAGCCGGCCAGTCCGGCGACGGCGAGCAGCCCGGCGGCGGCGGGCGCGACGAGTCGAGTGGTACGCATCGTGCGGGGTCTCCTCGGGAACGGTGGTTCAGGCGCGGGGGGACGGAACGGCGGCGACGTCGGCCGGCGCGTCGGACGTGTCGGCTGCGGGCGCGGCGGCCGGGACCTGCTCGGCGGGCCGGGCCGGCTCCGCGGGCTGAGCGGGCTTGGCCGGCTTGCGCAGGAAGAGCACGAGCACCGGCACCGCGTACGCGACCCAGGCGACCAGCTCCAGCACCGTCGGCGCGGCGGTGACGTTGAACATGCCGGCGAGCAGCGCCCCGTACCAGGAGCCCGGGTCGAGCGTGTTCGAGATGTCGAAGGCCAGGTCGTTCAGGCCGGGCAGCACGCCCGCCTCCTGGAAGTCGTGCACGCCGTACTTGAGGATGCCGGCGGCGACCAGGATGAGCAGCGCGCCGGTCCAGGTGAAGAACCGGCTCAGGTTGATCCGTACCGCGCTGCGGTAGAGCAGGAAGCCGATCACGACGGCGGTGGCGATGCCGCCGGCCAGGGCGAGCAGCGAGCCGGGCCCGGTGCCGCCGGCCGCGCTCTCGGCCGCGGCGTAGAAGATGAGCGCGGTCTCCAGGCCCTCGCGGATGACCGCGAGGAACGCCATGCCGGCCACGGCCAGGGAGCCGACCGCGAGCGCGTCGGTGAGCTTGCCGCGCAGCTCTCCGGCGATGGTGCGGGCGGCCCGGCGCATCCAGAAGATCATCCAGGTCACGAACACCACGGCGGCGACCGACGTGACCGCCTCGAACAGCTCGCGCGACTCGGAGGTGCGCAGCAGCGAGGTGGAGGTGTACTGGATCAGCGAGCCGAAGCCGACGGAGAGCGCCACGGCCAGGCCGACGCCGGCCCACACCTGCGGCAGCCGGTCCCGGCGCTGCGACTTGACCAGGAAGGCGACGAGGATGCTGACCACGAGCGTCGCTTCCAGGCCCTCGCGTAGGCCGATCAGGTACGTGGCGAACATGGAGACTCCGTACTCAGGCTTGCCTCAGTTAACTTAGGGCAGCCATACCTTGCTCCTCTTCACAGCAAACGTCAAGCTGATCCGGGTAACGTCACCCGGTTCGACATCCGCCGGACTCCCCCCGTACGCGAAAAGGACCGGGACGGCCGCGCGGCGGCCGACCCCGGTCCCTCCGGGAGCGTGGAACTCAGTAGCGGTAGTGGTCCGACTTGAACGGGCCCTCCGGGGAGACACCCAGGTAGGCGGCCTGCTCCTTGGTGAGCGTGGTCAGCTTCGCGCCGAGCGCGTCCAGGTGCAGCCGGGCGACCTTCTCGTCCAGGTGCTTGGGCAGCACGTAGACGCCGATCGGGTATTCGTCGGTCTTGGTGAACAGCTCGATCTGGGCGATCGTCTGGTTGGCGAACGAGTTCGACATCACGAAGCTCGGGTGGCCGGTGGCGTTGCCCAGGTTCAGCAGGCGGCCCTCGGACAGCACGATGATGGCGTGGCCGTCGTCGAAGCGCCACACGTCGACCTGCGGCTTGATGTTCTCCCGGGTCACGTCGCTGCGCTTGGCCAGACCGGCCATGTCGATCTCGTTGTCGAAGTGGCCGATGTTGCCCACGATGGCCTGGTGCTTCATCCGGGCCATGTGCTCGTTGGTGATGACGTCGAAGCAGCCGGTCGCGGTGATGAAGATGTCGGCCTGCTCCACCACGTCGTCGAGCGTGGCGACCTGGTAGCCGTCCATCGCCGCCTGCAGCGCGCAGATCGGGTCGACCTCGGTCACCACGACCCGGGCACCCTGACCGCGCAGCGACTCGGCGCAGCCCTTGCCCACGTCGCCGTAGCCCATGACGACGGCCATCTTGCCGCCGATCAGCACGTCGGTGGCGCGGTTGATGCCGTCGATGAGCGAGTGGCGGCAGCCGTACTTGTTGTCGAACTTGCTCTTGGTCACCGAGTCGTTGACGTTGATGGCCGGGAAGAGCAGCGTGCCGGCGCGGTGCATCTCGTAGAGCCGGTGCACGCCGGTGGTGGTCTCCTCGGTGACGCCCTTGATGCCGGCGGCGATCCGGGTCCAGCGCTGGCCGTCCTCGGCCAGCGAGCGGTGCAGCAGTTCGAGGATGACCGCGTACTCCTCGGAGTCGGCGGACTCGACCGGCGGCACGACGCCGGCCTTCTCGAACTCGGCGCCCTTGTGGACGAGCAGGGTGGCGTCGCCGCCGTCGTCCAGGATCATGTTCGGGCCCTGCCCGTCGGGCCACGCCAGCACCTGCTCGGTGCACCACCAGTATTCCGGCAGCGTCTCGCCCTTCCAGGCGTAGACCGGCACGCCCGCCGGGGCCTCCGGGGTGCCCTCGGGGCCGACCACGATCGCCGCGGCGGCGTGGTCCTGGGTGGAGAAGATGTTGCAGGACGCCCAGCGGACCTGCGCGCCGAGCGCGACCAGGGTCTCGATCAGGACGGCGGTCTGGACGGTCATGTGCAGCGAACCGGTGATGCGGGCGCCGGCCAGCGGCTGGGCCTCGGCGAACTCGCGCCGGATCGCCATCAGGCCGGGCATCTCGTGCTCGGCGAGCCGGATCTCCTTGCGCCCGAACGCGGCGAGCGACAGATCCGCCACCTTGTAGTCGCCCTCGGCGAGGGTGCTCGGCCGGGCCTGCGACGACGCGCCGCTGGAGGCCGCCGGGAGGGTGCTGGTCATGGAAGCTCCTGTCGAACGATGGTGGTGCGCAGCCTTCCACCTTACGCTCGCGGGCCACTCGACCCGTGCCCGGTTGGCCGACCGCGCAATCGGCCGGTCGGCGGACAGCGCACGGGGCGGTCGGTCGTGAGCGGACTCTCCCACTCACGGCCCGGCCGCCCCGCGCATCCCCCCGGTTTGGTTCCCCCGCACGTCACCGGACCTTCGTCGCGACAACGCTGCGTACCCATAGAGTCACACCACGCAGGGTGACCGTCAAGCCGTTTCGGGAAAGTCGGACTTGTCCGGGTCAGTGCATGCCGCAAGTGGCGACGAACGCCTCGCCCGCCCCGCTCACCGCCAGCGGGCCACCGGCCGCCGTACCCACCGCGGCCTGACCCGCGTCCAGCGTCACCGACCCCACGCCGTCGTCGACCGTCAGCTTCCCGGCCCGGCAGAGCACCACCCGCGGCCCGGGCAGCGTCAGCCGCACACCAGCCGACCCGGCGGCCACCTCGACCCGGTGCAGCGCGAAGTCCTCCACCGGCACCGGCCAGGTCAGCACGCCCGGCTCCACCTGCTCCGGCCGCAGCACCGGCCGGGTCAGCACCTCGAACCGGAGCACCCGCAGCAACTCGTCCACGTCGACCCGCTTCGCGGTGAACCCGCCGCGCAGCACGTTGTCGCTGGCCGCCATGATCTCCACGCCGGTGCCGCGCAGGTAGGCGTGCAGGTTCCCGGCCGGCATCCAGATGCCCTCGCCCGGCGACAGCCGGACATGGTGCAGCAGCAACGCCACCACCACGCCCGGGTCGGCCGGATAGCCGGCCGCCAGCGTGCGGACCAGTTCGGCGTCCGCCGAGGCCGGCCCGGCCTCCGCCGCCGCCAGCACGGCCGCCACCAGCCCGGCGCGCTCCGCCTGCGGCCAGCTCAACAGCAGGCGGACCGCCTCCCGCAGCCCCGCCGGCCCGTCCCGCAACGCCGCCACCACAGGTTCCAGCGCGGGTACGCCGAACGCGGCGATCGCCTCCGCCGACTCCCCGGGGTCGCGGAAGCCGCACAGCGCGTCGAACTCGGAGAGCGCCACCAGCAGCTCCGGCTTGTGGTACGGGTCCACGTAGTTGACCCGCCCCACGTCGGCGGCGTGCCCGGCGCGGGCCTGCTCGGCGTCCGGATGCGCCTGGAGACTCAGCGGCGAGTCGGCGGCGAGCACCTTCAGCAGGAACGGCAGCCGGGTGCCGAACCGGCCGACCAGCCGCTCACCCAGCCAGTGGCCCGGCTCGGCCACCAGCAGATCGGTGAGGCTGACCGGCCGGCCGTCGCGCTGCACAGTGGCCGGGGCGCCCGGGTGGGCGCCCAGCCACAGCTCCGCCTCCGGCCCGTTGCTCGGCACCGGCCGCCCCTGCAACTCGGCGATCGCGGTGCGCGAGCCCCAGGCGTAGTCACGGATCCGGCCCTGCAACAACTCCATCGGTCAGCTCCCGGGCCGCCCGGCGACCTCGTCGGCCGCGTGCGTCCCACCGGTGGTCACGGCCTCCGGGACGGCGGTGTCCGCCGCCTGCCCGGTGCCGGCCTGCTCGGCGGCGGGCGAGTAGATGTCCGGCTCCAGGTAGATCACCCGGGCGGTCGGCACCTCACGCCGGATCCGCGCCTCGACCGCGTTGATGTCGCGGGCCAGGTCGTGGGCGGTCTCCCAGGCCGGCACCGCGATCTTCGCGGCCACCATCAGCTCCTCCGGGCCGAGGTAGAGCGTCTTCATGTGGATGATCCGCTCGACCTCGGGACCGTTCGTCACGGCCTGCTCGATCTTCTCCAGCTCGCTCTGCTCGGCGCCCTCGCCGAGCAGCAGGCTCTTGGTCTCGATCGCCAGCGTGATCGCGATGATCACCAGCAGCACGCCGATCATCGCGGTGCCCGCGGCGTCCCACATGCCGTTGCCGGTGATCAGCGTCATGCCGACACCGAACAGCGCGAAGACCAGACCGACCAGGGCGCCGAAGTCCTCCAGCAGCACCACAGGCAGCTCCGGCGCCTTGGCGCGACGGATGAACCGGACCCAGGTCTGGTTGCCCCGGACCAGGTTCGACTCCTTGATCGCGGTACGGAAGGAGAAGCTCTCCATCACGATCGCCGCCACGAGCACCGCCACCGGCACCCACTGCCAGCTCTCGATCGGGTGCGGGTCGGACGCCTTGTGGTACGCCTCGTAGAGCGCGAACAGGCCACCGATGCTGAACAGCACGATCGCCACGATGAAGGCGTAGATGTAGCGCTCCCGGCCGTACCCGAACGGGTGCTGCGGCGTGGCCTGCCGCTTGGCCCGCCGGCCGCCGATCAGCAGCAGGCCCTGGTTACCCGAGTCGGCCACCGAGTGGATCGACTCGGCCAGCATCGACGACGAGCCGGTGAGGGCGAACGCGATGAACTTGGTGACGGCGATGCCGAGGTTCGCCGCCAGGGCGGCGACGATCGCCTTGGTGCCCCCGTTTGCGCTCATTCCCCGCCTCGCTCGATGCCCCGTGTGCTCACTGGTTAGCCAGCTCCTTCATCTCCGTGATGGCCGGTACCGCCATCGGGTCCAGCCCGTGTGCCAGGGCGAGGTAGATCGAGGCGAAGTCGGGGACCGCCACCAGCGACGCGAGCCGCTCCAGCGCGGAGCCGCCCTCGGCGGTCACCACGTCGCAGCGCACGCCGCGCCGCTCGGCGAGCGTCTGCACCGCGTCCGCGCGGCGCTCCTCGACCGCCAGCGGCTCGTCGGTGTCGTCGTCGGCGTTGAGCCCGCCGTCGCGCAGCAGCACCAGCCGCAGCCGGGTGCCGTCGGGCTCGTCGTCGCCCGGGTCGGCGAAGATGTCCCGCTCGCCCTCGGCCAGACCGCCGAACACCCCGTCGAGCAGGCCGACGCGGCCCCGGCCCGCCTCGCCCAGCGCACCGGCGACCACCGGGTAGCGGGCGTTCGCGGACAGCGTGTCACCGAACCGCCGGGCGGCCACGGTGGCCAGCGGGGACGAACCCCACACGATCGGGATCGAACCGGACAGCCCCAGCGCCAGCGACTTCGCCGGGTTGACGAAGGACTCGGCGGTCGGCCGGCATCGATCGGCGTCGGCGTCCAGCCGGGCCGCCGTCTCGGCCAGATCCGCCTCGTTGACCTTCACGAGCCCGAGGGTACGGGCGGCCAGCAGAACCGGCACGGTGAGCGCCCAGAGGCTGGCCCGGGCCGGCGCGCGCCGGGGCACCGGGATGAACGGCGCCCGCGCCCGCTCCGCCACGGACTGGAGCTGCGAGTCGGGCGCGCCGACGGCGACCAGCCGGGCGCCGCGCCGGTGCGCCGCCTCGGCCGCGCCCAACGCCTCCGGGCTGCGACCGGACGCGCTCACCGCGATGACCACGTCCGCCGCGCCCACCCAGCCCGGCACGCCGGCGCTGCGGTGCGGAATGACCGGCACCGGGCAGCGCGGCCCGGCGACGGTGGCCAGCACGTCACCGGTACGCCCGGCGGTGCCGATGCCGGCGATGACCACCGCGCGGGGTCGTCCGTCGTCGGCGAGCACTGACAGGTTCGCCTCGGCGGCCAGCGCCGCCGACTCGCGCACCTGGGCGCCGGCGGAAGCGGTGTGCCGGAGCATGCCGCCCGGATCCCGCTCGGAGAGCTGCGCCGCGTCGTCCAGCAGGGCCTCGTCCGCGTGCCGGTGGCCGCTGACCCCGGCCGTACCCTCCATCACCGCGACGACCCGCCCCGCGCGTCGTCGGCGGCGGGTCCACCACGCGCCTCGTCCAGCAGGAGCACCGGGACGTCGTCCCGGACCTCGAAGATGCGACCGCACTCGGTGCAGGTGAGCGTCTGCGCCTGCGCGTCGTAGTCGAGCGGGGCGTGGTGCGTGTCCGGGCAGGCGAGGATGTCGAGCAACTGCGGGTCCAGGGCCACGGCGCGGCTCCTTCCACGTATGCGGTCTCACCGGTCGGCGGTGCCGGTCGGCGCACGCGATCTTATCGGCCGAGCGGCCCCGGCACCGGGCCCCGTTCGGCCCCGGTGTTCCGTCCTCCGGTCGGGCAGGTGGCGGCTACCGGGTCACGGCGCAACCACCCACCGTCACGGTAACCCCGGGAGCGGGTCGGGTTCCGGCTCAGTCCGGCAAGCGGGGCAAGACGCTCGTCGCGTCCCCGGCGGGCGGGGCCGGTGGCGTCGGGGCGGACGCGGGCGCGCCGTACACGTTGCCGGCCGGGCGGGGCGGCGTCGCGCCCCCATACACCGTAGGGGCCGGCCCGGGCGTGCCGGAGCGGTAGGTGGTGGTGCTGCGCGGCAGCGGGACCGGCGGGAGGCCGGCATCCGCGCCGTCACCGCTGCGGTCGGCGCGGTTGCGGCGCAGCAGCAGGACGATGAGGGCGGCGCCGACCAGCACCAGCCCGATACCGAACCACATGATCATGGAACCTCCGAACGACGAGTCGTCGGCCGCGGCGGTGGCCGGGGCGACGGCGGCGGCGACCGGCGACGTGTCGGTCGCCTCGGCCGCCGTGGTCTCGCTCGCGCTGGGCGTCGGCGAGGGCTTACGGGACGGGGTGGGGCTCGGCGTCGCCGCGCCCACCAGCCGGGCCGACCCGCCGGCCCGGCCGAGCACGTCGCCGTTCGCGGCGCTCGCCTCACCGGCCAGTTCCAGCCGGCCGCCGATGGTCCCGGCCAGGAAGGACACCCGGTAACGCACGGTGACGCCCTTGCCCTTGCACAGCGGCCGGTCGACCGGGGCCACCGCGGCGGTGGCGACGGCGCCGCCGTCCCCGGAGACCTGCACCGGCACCCATCGGCCGCCGGACGCCACCTGCACCCGGACCTGGTCGGCCCGCAGGCCCTCCAGCCGGAGCCCGACAGCGGTACGCAACTGCACGCAGCCGTCCGTCCGCTTGCGCACCTCGACCGCCACCGTTCCGGGCGGCCCACCGGCGGTGAAGCTCTTCGCCGCGCGCAGTCCCACCCGGTCGTCCCGGGCCGACGCCGGTGACGCCGGGACGGCGATCAGGCCACCCAGCAGCGCGCCGACCATGGCCCACCGCGCCGCGTGCCGCCCTGCCGACATCTCCACCTCACCGTTGCGTCCGGACCGGATCCGCCGGTCAGGTTACTACCGGCCCCTGCGGGCACCCGCGCATCGAGCACGCCACATGTGTGCAGCGCCACGCGATCACCGCCCGCCCAGGTCACCGCCCGACGCGCCTGCATCGGCGAGCGCCCGCCGGCACAGCCGGTCGGCCGTACGGGTGGTCTCCGGCAGCCGGTACCGGGGCGTCAGAGCCAGTACCCGCTCCACCGCGTCGTCCAACCCCATCCGGTGCCCGACGCTCACGAAGACCGGCCGGACACCGTCCTGAGTCCGCAGTACCCGCCCGACCACCTCGCCGCCGTCGCACAGGTCGGCGCTGTCCCCACGCTCGGGACCGGGACCCGTCCACGAGCCGACGAGCGGCGTCTTGCCCACCCCGATCGCCGGCAGCCCGGTCACCAGGCCCACGTGGCAGGCCAGCCCGAACCGGCGCGGGTGCGCCAGCCCGTGCCCGTCACAGACCAGCAGCTCGGGACGGACCGTGAGCCGGTCCAGCGCGGCGAGCAACGCCGGCATCTCGCGGAACGCGAACAGCCCCGGCACGTACGGGAAGGCGGGCCGCCCCACACACACCGCCTCGTCCACCACGTCGAGGGTGGCCGCGTCGAGGACCGTGACGGCCGCCGCGAGCAGGTCACCGTCCTGCGCGTACGCCACGTCCAAGCCGGCCACCGTCGCGGGCGCGGCAGGACCGGGCCCGACCAGGTCCACCCGCGACCGCAACTCCTCCTGTACGCGTCGCGCCTCCGCCACGTCGGCGGGCGGCACGTAGGGCACGGGTGGGCCGTCGGTGGAGGGCATGGCGCTCCCGGTCGCTGTCAGGAGGCGATGGTGGGGTCGGCGGCGGGGTCACCGGCCTGCTGGAGCTGCTCCTCGAACATCACGAAGGTCCGCCGCCGGACGCCCCGGATCAGTGCCTGCTCCTGCGGCGTCGGGTACCGGCGTTCCGCCCGAAGCGTGTCCTCGATCGCCTGGACGGTTTCATAGAGAGCGAAGATCGGTCCGTCGCCACTCAGATAGCGACCTCGCTCGTGCTCAGTGAGTTGTACGAACTCATCCGGTGAGATCTGATTGATCTCGTCGCCGCCGACGAAAAGCACCTTGTCGACGAGATTGTTGGCCTCCCGCCAGCCCCCCGTGTCCTTGGAGAGCCGCCAGCCCGCCATGCCGCCGTCGGGGGTGGCTACGAGCTTCAGAGGGGACCCGAAGTAATCGAAGAACTTCGGCAGCCGCAAGCCCTCTACCTGACTCACCGCGGTGGCTCCTCCCCAAGACTCTCTTGCACCTTGCTCCAGTAAGCGTTCTGCACTCGCCGGAGGAGTCCGTCCCGAATCGCACGTTCCCCCGGTGTCAACGATCTGCCCTCGATCTCTGCCGCCGCGCTGAGGTCGCGCCGAACCTCGTACAACGAATGCTCCCACTCTGCGATGTCGTCGAGCGACACCAGGTGCAGCCGAAGCTCTCCCACATGGCCGTTCGACATCCGGAGGTTCAGCAGTAGGTCCCGATAACCGCTCCCCTGCGGGCTGAGGAAACGATCCTTGATGTGCAGAATCACGACCTCCGGGTCGGCTGCCAGACGGCCGAGCGCCTGGTAAACCGCATCGATGCTGTCGAACTGCACTTTGGCGCCGGCCAAGTCCTTGAGCTGGGACGCGTCATTCTCGTACTCGCCTTCCAGCTTGTCGAGGACACGCTCTCGGCTCTTGGGCTCGGTCCGCCAGCCGGGTGTGCCGCCGTGTGCAGCCAGTTTGATGGCAAGCCTGTTCAGCTCCTGCTGGGCGACCACCGCATCCGCATACAGCCGGTCAACGTATGCAAGGCGGTAGACCTCATCATGACGTCGCCTTTCATCAAACCCAGGTTGCAGTCTCGACTGGCGGCGAGATGCGACCGATTCGACGAGTCGACGCTGCTCGTGAGTGATGGGCGTCGGTTGAGGCGTCAATGTTTCATGCGACATGACCGCATCGACCCCGCGGACCGCGATGTCGTCGATGACCTCGCCGAGTACGTCGATGGCCTGCTGGTGGCTGGCCAGGTGATGCAGGGTCAGCGGCCGGGCGGTGAGCGAGTTGGCGAGTTCCGGTGTCGCCAGGATCATCCGGACCAGGTCGGGCCGCTCCGCGAGCTGCCGCACCAAACTCTCGGCCAGCAACTCCTCGCGTCGCGGCGGCGCCTCCCAGCTCTGGTCGAGCATCCGCTGCACGCGCGGGTCGGCGAACAACCGGGTGAGGTCGGCCGCACCGCTCTCGTCCAACCCCGGTACGAGCCGGCGCAACGTCGATACGTCGGCGTGCTGCGCCAACTCGACGGGCGTCACGCCGGCGGCAAAGGCGGCGTCGAGGTTCCCGCTCTCCGCCAGCGCGTCGCGAACGTAGAGCCCGGCCGCAATCCGGTCGGCGTGTGCCTGCCGGTGATCCTCGCGTACCCGGTCGGGTTCCGGCTCGACGGGCGGCGCGCCGCCCGGCATCGGTCCGTCGGCGCGGCGGTGGATGGTCGTGGACTCGCCGAGCAGGTGGACGTGGTTGAAGTCCGGGACGGGTCCGTCGGCGATCGGCGGCGGGGCCGGCGGCCGTGGCGGCGCCGGGCGGGGCAGCGGCTCGGGCAGGACGTTGTAGGTGCCGGGTGGGCGGCCGGCGAGCGGCATCGGCCGGCCGTCCGGGCCGAGCACCAGAGCATCGACGCCGACCACGTTGCCGCGGGCCGGACGCCCGCTGTGGTGGTAGATCGGCCGGTCCGCCACCTCGCCCGTCTGCGGGTCGAGGAAGAGGATCGTGCCGTTCTGGTTCAACGCCACCCACGCGTGCGATCCGCCGCCCTCGAAGCTGGTGATGAGGAACGCGTAACTGCCGTGGCCGCCCGACGCCAGCTGCGCGTACAGGTCTCGGTAACCGCCGTCCACCAACAGCTGCCGCTGCCGGCCGGTGACACCGGGCCGGTCCGGCGGGCAGAGGTTCTGGAACCGGCCGCCGGTCGTCTGCTCGACGCGAAGCGGCCCGTCCGCCTCCCCGCCCACCGGCCGGTTCACGTCGCCGTTCAGGTAGCCGTCGAACGTGCGCGGCGCCGCGACGCGCGGCCGTCCGTGAACCCAGGTCTCGAACAGCGACAGCGTGCAGTCGAGGCAGTTGATCCCCCGGGTCGCGTCGGCCGCCGGTCCGCCGTCGTTCGCGAGGCGGAACCATCTGCCGCGTCGGGGATCGGCGGTACGGGTCACGCTGCCGTCGGGGTTGCGGGGCATCTGCCGTTCGAGGTCGGTCTGGTGCAGCGCCAGCGGAGGCCGGAGCCCTCCCCGGCGGCCGTACGGCCGGGACCTGTCGATCGGCTCGGGGTGCCCGTGACCGGTGAGCGCGGAGTGGTCGGCCGTCTCCACCGCGCCGACGGCCAAGTCCGCCACGTCGTCGTTGATGCGGTAGAAGTCGAGGTCGTCCTCGACCATCACCTTCTGCGGCAGACGCTGGCCGGCACGGACCGCCTCCACCTCATCGACGGCTCGGTAATGCAGGCGTTCTCGCCGCCGGCCCTCCCACACGTGCCTGTCGGCGAGCTCGTGCCGCCCGGCTTGGCGCAGTTCGTGGGCCTGCATGAGGAGCCAACGCGCCGCCTCGTAATGCTGTTCGGCGAGATCACGCAGCTCCTTGATCTGCGCCTCTCGTCTGTTCTCCTCGTGCAAGGCACGCTGGGACTGCAGATAGCCCTGGTAGCGCCGCCGGTCCAGACCCTCCCGGTCGGCCTTCAGCCGCGCGGCGCGCTGCTCGGCGGTCTCACGGGGCCACGCCTGGACATGGGGCGGGCCCGGGTGGGGCCCCGGGGAGTCGGTAGGAGGGCGATGCGGAGCCAAGGACTCCAGCAGCGGAAAACGGGTGTTCGGCCCCGGTCGGGGCTCAGGCCCGACGGCCGGCGCTCCCGGATGCGGCCCCGTCTGCGGATGGACCGGCGAGACCGGAGGCGGTCCCGCCTGAACTCCGTTGCTGAAGGGAGCGGCGCGGTCCGCCGTTGGTGGCGCCGCGACCCGCGTGTGGTCGGCAGGTGGTGTAGGGAGTGTCGTCGGTGAGGCTGCCGCCTGGACCGGGTTGGTCGAGGGCGGCGTGGGGTGGTCGATCGGCGCCGTCACCGGACCTACGCCGTTGTGGACTCCGGACGCGGTCGGCGGGGGCGTGGCGACGGGCGCGTCCGTGATCACCGAGGACAACGTGGGGCTCGTGGCGACCGCCGGACGTGCCTCGTCGTGCGGGACGACATCGCTGTGCGGCGGCGTCGTCGTGGGATCCGGCGCCGGGCGGGGCAGGTCCACGGCGAGCGGGTGCGGACCGGCGGCTTGGGGCGTGACGTGTGAGGGTGTCGCGGGAACGGCGCCGGCGATCGTGCCGCTGCCCTGAACGATCGGCTCGGCAACCCGCTGGGCCGGGATCAGCCCGACGGGATCGGCGGCGACCGGCACGTCCAGGCCGACCGGGGACACCGTCAACCCGCTCAGCTGCCCGTCGAGGCGGCGTTGCAGTGCCGAGTCCGCCTGGTTGGTGGCGGACCCGCTGGCGCCGGAGGCAGCGGCGCGCGCCAGATCCTCGAGCGACGGCCCTTGGCCGGTCGCCAGACCCGCGGCGGTCTCGGCGAGCGTCTCCCCGCCCATCTCCCGCCCGAACCGCTCGGCGATCTCCGCGAACGGCCCGTTGGCGTGCCGGCCCAGCCCGGCCAGCGGCGCGACCGCGCCGCCGGCGAATCCGCCGAGAGCCGACGTGCTCACGTCGGTCAGGTCGAGGCCGTCCCTCCGGCCGGTGGAGTTCTGGTACGCCTGCGTGCCGAGGCTGGTGCCCGCTTCCTGACCGGCCTCCAGCAGGCCACCGATCGCGGCCCGGCGGGCCAGCTTGCGGGCGCCGGACTTGGCCGCCTCCTTCGCGGCCCGTTCGCCCGCCTCCTTGAGGCCCTGCTTGACCGCCTTGCGGGCGAGCTGAGCCACCAGCCGCTTGAAGATCTGCTGCACCACGACCCGCGTGGCGGTGATCGCGGCGGCCGCCGCCGGTGAGGCGGCGCCCAGGGTGAGCACCGTCGCGACGGCCAGGGAAAGCAACTCGATGACCAGGATGCCCAGCTCGATCCAGGCTTCCAGCTTCGCGCCCTCGATGTCACAGCCGCAGGAGTCGACCAGACGCGCCAGCTCGTCGGTCGCCGCGACCAGGACGTGCAGCGGGGCGTCCTCACCTTCGGCGAGCTTGTGCCACGCCGTGTCGAACGCGCCGGCGACCAGGCCGACTCCCCCGTACCCGCTCTTCACCTCGCCGGCGGCGGTGATCGCGTCGTCGCGCGGACGGGTCAGGACGCCTGCCACGCCGTACCACTGGTCGGCCAGGTTCCAGACGGCCCGCTCGTCGCCCTCCGGCCATTCGACGCCGACCACCCAGTCGAGCGCCTCGTAGATCCAGCCGGGCAGGTCCCACGGGCAGAAGTCGAGCGGGTGCGGGATCGGGCTGGGCAGCATGCTCACGCGCGGGTCCTCCGGTGGTCAGCGCCGGGGCCGATGGGGGTTGTGCCCTTGCTGCGGGATCGTCCCGAGGTCACGGGCGTTGCTGAGGTCCGTCTCCACGGTGGCCGTGACCGAGCGGACGACGTCCGAGCCGAGCACCTCCAGCGAGCGGCCGAGAAGCTCCCACGCGCGCAGCAGCGTCTCGGCGTAGCCCTGGTAGTGCTTGTCGAACGCGGCGCCGATGTCGTCGCGGCCCCAGGGCCGCTGGGCGCTCGCGGCGGCGATCGGCTCGCCGGTCTCCCGCCGGGCCGCGCTCACCGCCCGCCCCGACAGCGCCAGGTCGGCGCCGCCGCGGCGGGCCCGGTCCGGGTCCAGCCAGATCTCTCCCCCGGCCACCTGTCACTCGCCGCGGGCCAGCACGGAGTCGGCCCGGCCGAGCAGCGCGCCGAAGTCGTGGGTGCGCAGGAACTCGACCGACGGCGAGCCCGGCGGCAGGTAGCCGGCGACAAGCTCGCGGGTGGCGGTGGTCGCCGCGGTGGAGGCACGCAGCACGGTTTCGGTGATCTTCCGGCTCAGCGCCCGGGCGTCCCGGTCGTGGAACGCCGCCGGGCTCACCTCGACACTGATCAGCTCACCTCGCGCGCCGACGATCGCGGTCACCTGACCGTCGTGGGAGCGTTCGGTGACCCGCAGGTCGGCCAGCTTGGTCTGGAGTTCGTCCAGACCGGACCGCAAGCGCTGGTATTGGCCGTACACCTCGTCGAATCGCGCTCGTAGTGCACGGTTCGCATCCCGGTCCGCACTCTCGGCCACCGTCGCTCCCCTTCCGTCACCGTGGGTAGGGCCGACCATACCGGGTGCCACGAAATCCGTGGGGTCCGGTAATTTCAGGTGGTGATCGAGCGACAGCAGGCCGAGCAGATCGCCTCGGTGTGGGCCCGGCGGGACTCCGACCGCCTCGGTTTTCCCTGCACGCCGGAGGTCGAGGAGTTCGACCTGGGCTACGTGGTGAGTTCCATCGTGTCCACCGAGGCCCCGGCGCTCCCCGGCGACCTGCCGACCACTGTCATCGACAAGGAGACCGGCGAGGTGTCCACGTGGCCGCGGGTGCCGGCCGCGGCGGTCGAGCGGATGTACCGGCAGCGACGTCCGGCCGAACCGCGCCCGCCGCGTACCGTCGATCCGGCCGCCCAACTGCTGCGTGAGCTGACCCGCCTGCCCACGCCCGGCGCGGCGGCGCACCTCACTGTCGACGGCCGGCAGCACGTCGCGCAGGGCGCGAAGGGCGAGATCGAGGTACGCCACCACCCGCTGGTGCAGTCCTATCTGGACGAGCTACCCGCGGGGCATCTGGTACGCGGCGGGGAGCGGCACGCCGAGATGATCGTCGTCTCGGACGCGCTCTACGAGCACGACCACCGTCGCGCCGCCGAAGGTCTGCCGCCGTTGTCCATCGAGGACGCGCGCGACCTGCTCGGCACCAGCCGGATCGAGGTCTATCGCAGTCGTGAGCCGGGCGATCCGCAGGGCGGACAAGCGGATCTTCCTTGCGACTCGTGCGTCCGGTTCCTGGTGCGGTTCGCGGTACTGCCGTGGTCCGACCTCGCCTTCGTGGAGGAATGGCGCCCGGAGCCGCGCGAGGTCACTGAACCCGGCCGTTTTCCCGACGAGGTCGCCCATGCCCTCATGGACGGCGGCTGGCAGATCAGCATGTTCAACGAGGCACTCGCGATGGGCGCGATGACCGAGACGAAAGCGGTCGCGGGACAGCATCACCGGCACGAGGCGTTCCCCGCCGCCGAGGCGGCGCTCACCGCGTTCCCGGCCGTCCTGAGCCGGCGGCGCGGGCCCGGCGAGCAGGTGTGGATCAGCCGGTTCACCACGAATCCGCTGCGGGCCGCGCACACCGCGGACTCCCTCGCCGATTTCGCCGCCGTCCTGGGCGCCCGTCTGTTCCCGCTCGGCAGCGAACGTCAGGAGAGCATCCTCGCGGTCGACGAGCACGGCCGCGTCTTCGCCCTCGACCAGGCCGGCGAGTGGTTCCTCGGCGCCGACATCGACGCCGCCCTCACCACCCTGCTGCTCGGCCGCGCCCCCGCCCGGGTCCGCGACGACGGCACCTGGTGAGCCGAGGGCGAGTGATCAGAGGGCCACGCCGGTCAGCACCGTGACGCGCGGCTCGGTGTAGTCGTCCATCGCGCTGCGCAGCCCTTCCCGCCCGACGCCGGAGCCCTTCATGCCGCCGTACGGCATCTGGTCGGCCCGGTACGACGGCACGTCCCCGACGATCACGCCGCCGACCTCAAGCGTGCGGGCGGCGTCGAACGCCACGTCGAGCCGGTGGGTGAAGACACCGGCCTGCAGGCCGTACACGGAGTCGTTGACGGCGGCGAACGCGGCCCGGTCGTTCGCGACCGGGGCGACCACCAGCACCGGTCCGAACACCTCCTCGGCGCACACCTTCGCGTCGGCCGGCACGCCACTGAGCACCGTGGGCGGGTAGGTGGCGCCGTCGCGCCGCCCGCCGGTCTCGATGACGGCGCCGGCGGCGACCGCCTCGTCCACCCAGGTCTCGACGCGCTGCGCCGCCTCGACCGACACCAGCGGGCCGACGTCGGTCAGCTCGGATCGCGGGTCGCCGGTGCGCAGCGCCTGCACCGCCGCGACGAGCCGGGGCAGGAAGCCGTCGTAGAGCCATTCGTGCACGTAGACCCGCTGCACCGCGATGCACGACTGCCCGGCCTGGTAGTTGGAGAACGTGGCGATGCGGTGCGCGGCGAAGGTCAGGTCCTCGTCCGCCGCCCAGTCCTCGCAGACGACCACCGCGGCGTTACCGCCGAGTTCCAGCGTGACGTGCTTGTCCGGGGCGGCCCGGCGGATGGCCGCGCCGACCGGTCCGGAGCCGGTGAACGACACCACCGGCAGCCGCGGGTCGGTGACCAGTTCGGCGGCACGCTCGTTCGGCAGCGGCAGCACCGAGAACATGCCCTCGGGCAGGTCGGTCTCGGCCAGGATCTCGCCGAGCAGCAGCGCGGTGAGCGGGGTGGCCGGGGCGGGCTTGACCACGATCGGGGTGCCGACGGCGAGCGCCGGGGCGACCTTGTGGGCGACCAGGTTGAGCGGGAAGTTGAACGGGGTGATGCCGAGCACCGGGCCGCGCGGCACGCGCCGGACCAGGGCGATCCGGCCGGTGGCGGCGGGGTCGGTGTCGAGTCGTTGCAGTTCGCCGGAGAAGCGGCGGGCCTCCTCGGCGGCCCAGCGGAAGGTGGAGATCGCGCGTCCCACCTCGGCCTTCGCCCATTTGACCGGCTTGCCGTTCTCGGCGGTGATCAGCGCGGCGACCTCGTCGGCCCGCTCGGCGAGCCGGCGGGAGACGTGGTCCAGGGCCGCAGCGCGGGCGTGCGCGGGCAGGGCCGCGGCCTCCGCCGCCACCCGGGCGGCGCCCGCGACGGCGGCTTCGACCTGGTCGGCCGTGGCGAGCGTGGTACGCCCCACCGGCTGTCCGTCGTACGGGTGGGTGACTGTCAGCTCGTCCCCGCCGTGGGCGGGGCGACCGGCGACGTAGAAGGCTCTCGGCTCCACGACCGGCAGCCTAGACCACAGGTGCCCACGCGGAAACAGTTGCTCAAACCCTTGTCTGCCTCGGATTTAGTAGCCAAGATGGCAGTCAGATTGCGATAACCTCCGCTGACCCTCCTCCCGGCCACCTTCTCGGAGACTTCTGATGAGCGACCAGCAGCAGCTGCGCAACTTCGTCAACGGCGAGTACGTCGACCCGGTGGACGGCGGCTACACCGACCTGATCGACCCGTGCACCGGCGAGGTCTTCGCCCAGGCCCCGGTCTCCGGCGCGGCGGACGTGGACGCGGCGATGAAGGCCGCCTCCGCCGCGTTCGAGACCTGGCGGGACGCCACGCCGGCCGAGCGGCAGCGGGCGCTGCTGAAGTTCGCCGACGCGGTGGAGTCGCGGGCCGCCGAGCTGGTCGACGCGGAGGTCCGCAACACCGGCAAGCCCCGGCAGCTCACGGCCGACGAGGAGCTGCCGCCCGCGGTGGACGAGCTGCGCTTCTTCGCCGGGGCGGCCCGCCTGCTGGAGGGGCGCTCGGCCGGTGAGTACATGGCCGGGCACACCTCGTACGTGCGGCGCGAGCCGATCGGCGTCTGCGCCCAGGTGACGCCCTGGAACTACCCGCTGATGATGGCGGTCTGGAAGATCGCCCCGGCGCTGGCGGCGGGTAACGCGGTGGTGCTGAAGCCGTCGGACACCACGCCGGTGTCGACGCTGCTGCTGGCCGAGATCGCCGCCGAGCACCTTCCCCCTGGTGTGTTCAACGTGGTCTGCGGCGACCGCGACACCGGCCGTACGCTGGTGTCCCACCCGACCCCGCAGCTCGTGTCGATCACCGGCTCGACCCGCGCGGGCATGGAGGTCGCCGCCGCGGCGGCGCCGGACCTGAAGCGGACGCACCTGGAGCTGGGCGGCAAGGCCCCGGTGGTGATCTTCGACGACGCGGACGTGGCGGCGGCGGCCGAGGCGATCGCGATGGGCGGCTACTTCAACGCCGGTCAGGACTGCACGGCGGCGACCCGCGTGCTCACCGGTCCGGGCATCCACGAGGACTTCGTGGCCGCGCTGACCGAGCAGGCCCGCAACACCCGCACCGGCGCGCCGGACGACGCCGACGTGCTCTACGGCCCGCTGAACAACGCCAACCAGCTCGCCCGGGTGAGCGGCTTCGTGGACCGCCTGCCGGACCACGCGAACGTCACCACCGGCGGCGCCCGGGTCGGCGAGCGCGGCTTCTTCTACGCCCCGACAGTGGTCTCCGGCGTACGCCAGACCGACGAGATCATCCAGGACGAGGTGTTCGGGCCGGTCATCACCGTGCAGCGCTTCTCCGACGAGGACGAGGCGGTGCGCTGGGCCAACGGCGTGGACTACGGCCTGTCCGCCTCGGTGTGGACGCGCGACCACGGCCGGGCCATGCGGATGACGCGTCGGCTGGACTTCGGCTGCGTCTGGGTGAACACGCACATCCCGTTCGTCTCGGAGATGCCGCACGGCGGCTTCAAGCACTCCGGCCACGGCAAGGACCTGTCGGTCTACAGCCTGGAGGACTACACCCGGGTCAAGCACGTCATGCACAACATCGAGGGCTGATCCCCATGACCACCAGCGATGAGCTGCACAAGCGCCGGGTCGAGGCGGTGGCGCGGGGCGTCGGCAGCACGATTCCCGCGTACGTGGACCGGGCGGGCGGCGGCACCATCACCGACGTGGACGGCCGGGAGTGGATCGACTTCGCCGCCGGCATCGCCGTCACCAACGTGGGCAACTCCGCGCCGCGCGTGGTCGAGGCGGTACGCGCGCAGGTCGAGCGGTTCACCCACACCTGCTTCATGGTCGCGCCGTACGAGTCGTACGTGGCGGTCTGCGAGCAGCTCAACGCGCTCACCCCGGGTGGCTTCGCGAAGCGCTCGGCGCTGTTCAACTCCGGCGCCGAGGCGGTGGAGAACGCGGTGAAGATCGCCCGCCACGCGACCGGGCGGCCCGCGGTGGTGGTGTTCGACCACGCTTACCACGGCCGGACCAACCTGACCATGGCGCTGACCGCGAAGAACATGCCGTACAAGCACCGGTTCGGGCCGTTCGCCGGTGAGGTCTACCGGGTGCCGATGTCGTACCCGCTGCGCGACGGCGGGCTCGACGGCGCCACCGCGGCGGCCCGGTCGATCGAGATGATCGAGAAGCAGGTGGGCGCGGAGAACGTGGCCGCGCTGCTGATCGAGCCGATCCAGGGCGAGGGCGGTTTCGTCGTACCCGCTGAGGGTTTCCTGCCGGCGCTGCGCGAGTGGGCGACGGCGGCCGGGGTGGTGTTCGTCGCCGACGAGATCCAGACCGGTTTCTGCCGCACCGGCGACTGGTTCGCCTGCGAGCACGAGGGCGTCGAGCCGGACCTGGTCACGCTGGCCAAGGGCATCGCGGGCGGCCTGCCGCTGGCGGCGGTGACCGGCCGGGCGGAGCTGATGGACGCGGTGCACGTCGGCGGTCTGGGCGGCACGTACGGCGGCAACCCGATCGCCTGCGCCGCCGCGCTCGCGGCGATGGAGACGATGCGGGAGCTGGACCTGGCCGCCGCCGCGCGCCGGATCGGCGCGGTGATGGGTGAGCGGCTGCACGCGATCGCCGCCGGTGATCCGCGCGTGGCAGAGGTACGCGGCCGGGGCGCGATGCTCGCCGTGGAGATCGTGCAGCCGGGCACGCTGACCCCGGACCCGGCCGCCACGGCGGCGATCTCGGCGGCCTGCCACGCGGCCGGGCTGCTCACACTGACCTGCGGCACCTACGGCAACGTGCTGCGGTTCCTGCCTCCGCTCGTCATCTCCGACGACGAGCTGGGCCGGGGGCTGGACATCCTGGCGGCCGCCTTCGGCTGAATCCGGACGTGGAACACCATGGGCCCGATCTCCCCCAGGACCGGCCCATGGTGTTCCGCCCGGAGGATCAGCGGAGCAGCTCCACGGTGTTGCGCCGGACCAGGTTCTTGCCGGGTTCCCGGATCGCGTCCATGGCCGCCGTGTTCAGCAGCACGCAACTACCGGACGGCCCGGTCACCGTCACCGTCACCACCTTGTCGTTGTCCAGGTTCGTCACCCGCAGCCGGGTGCCGAGCGGGAACTGACCGCTGGTGGCGGCCGGCGCCCCGCCCTCGGCGAAGAACGTGAGCGCGCCGGAGCAGACGCTGCCGCCGATCGGCTGCGCCGCGCCCGGCCGGGTCTCACCCGGCTGCACACCGGGCGCCGGGGCGCCGCCGCCGTCGAGGCGTTCCACCACGTTGCGGCGGATGACGTTCTTGCCCGGCTCGCGTACCAGGTCCATGGCGGCGGCGTTCAGCAGCACGCAGCTCCCGGACGGCCCGGTCACCGTCACCGTGGTCACCTTGCGGTTGTCCAGGTTCGTCACCCGCAGCCGGGTGCCCACCGGGAACCTGTCACTCGTCGCGGCCGGCGGCCCGCCCTCGGCCGAGAAGGTCACCGACCCGGCGCAGACCGATCGCGCGGCCGGCGCGGTGTCCGCGAAACCGAGTCCGGTGCCCACCGAGACCGCCACCGTGGCGGTCACCGCCACAGTCGCCGCCAGCACGTGCTTGCGCTGCACCCTCACGTTCTCTCCCGTCGTCGCCGTCGTTCGACGCGTGGTACGGACGGGAGGACCGGAACGTTCACCTGGGCTGATGGACTACAACGGACCGTAGCGGGTTTGTGGCGCTCCGGTCATCAACGCCCAGTACCTGTCGCCGTAGGACCAGTGCCACCACTCCGTCGGGTAGTTCACCAGCCCCGCACCGCTCAGCGCCGCCACCAGCACGTTCCGGTTGCGCCAGGCGCTGACCGGGATGTGCCGGGCCGCGGTGAAGCAGGCGTCGGCGCTCTCCTCCGGGGTGGCGTCGAGCGCGGTGCCCATGTCCAGCTCCATACCGTCGGCGTCACACAGGGTGAGGTCCACTGCTCCGCCGGTGCTGTGCGGGGCCACAGCGACCGGCGAGACGAACTTGGTGGTCTCCCGGTGCAGCCGGTCCGCCGGCCAGTCCGGGTGACGCCGCCGCAGTTCGTCCCGGTAGCCGGTGAAGATGTCGAGCTGCGCCCGGTACGGCCGGTAGCCCTCGACCACGAGCAGGCGCAGCCCGGCCGGCAGCGCGCGCTGCGCGGCCAGCAACCGGTCCGCGACACCGCGCCGCACCCGGGCGTACGCCCCGGCGGGGTCGGCGGCCCGCCCGTCCACCCGCAGCCCGGGCATCTCGCGCAGGTCCACCAGGGGTTCGCCGTCGTCGCGGCTGGACACCGCGGCGACCCGGGGGTCGGAGAGCAGGATCACGGCGTACCCCCGGGGTGTTCGCGCGACGGCCGGGCCGCGTGCCTGGTGAAGGCGAGCGCGACGAGCCGGTCCACCACCTCGGGGTACGCGACGCCGGATTCGGCCCACACCTTCGGGTACATCGAGTGCGCGGTGAAGCCGGGCAGCGTGTTCAGCTCGTTGACGAACAGGTCACCGGTGGCCTCGTCGTAGAGGAAGTCGACACGGGCCAGGCCCCAGCCGCCGATCGCGGTGAACGCCCGCACCGACAGCTCCCGGATCCGCTCGGTGACCTCGTCCGGCAGCGGCGCCGGGACGATCATCGGGTCGGCGTCGCCGAAGTACTTCTGCCGGTAGTCGAACCAGCCGCCCGCGACCCGGACCTCCCCGACCGCCGACGCCTCCGGCTGCCAGCCGCCGAGCACGCCGCACTCCAGCTCCCGGCCGGTCACGCCCTGCTCGACGAGCACCACGTGGTCGTGCCGGAACGCCTCCTCCACGGCCGCCACCAGGTCGTCGCCGTCGGCGACCCGGGAGATCCCGATCGAGGAGCCCATCCGGGCCGGCTTGACGAACAGCGGCCCGCGCAGCCCGACCACCAGCTTCTCCGGGTCGGACGCGGCCCGCCAGGTCGGCTCGTCGAACCAGACGTACGGCGTGGTCGGCACGTCCTCGGCCCGCAGCGCCCGCTTCATCGCCACCTTGTCCATGCCGACTGCGGAGGCGAGGATCCCGCACCCGACGTACGGCACCCCGAGTGATTCCAGCAGCCCCTGCACCACGCCGTCCTCGCCGTACGGGCCGTGCAGCACCGGGAACACCACATCCAGTTCGGCGTGCACAGTCGCGGGGGCGTCGGCCGCGCCGACCGCGACGGTGCCGGCTGTCGTGCCGCGTCGCAGCTCGACCGCCGGGCCGGTGACCGGCAGCCGGTCGTCGATCGCCCGCCCGGCGGCCACGGTGCCGAGGTGCTGCGCCAGCACCGGTTCGGGCAGCAGCCGGATCCCGCCGGTACGGGTGATGCCGAGCGCCACCACCCGGTGCCCCTGCTCGGCCAGGGCCCGGGCCACGCCGAGCGCCGAGGCGCAGGAGACCTCGTGTTCCGCCGACGGGCCTCCGAACAGGACACCGATCCGCACTGTCCTCATGCCGCCACTCCCACAGTCATCCGGTCGCCCGCCAGCCGGGCCACCAGGTCCGCTTCCACGTTTCCGCCGGTCAGCACCACGCCGACAGTCATCCACCGCCGGCCCTCGGGCGGCCACGGCGCCCCGCCCCCGGGACGGGCGACGCCGCCCGCGCCGGCCACCTCGCCCAGCCGCAGCGCGCCGGCCAGCGCGGCCGCGCCGGACGGCTCGACGAGCACCTTCAGGTCCAGCAGGAGCAGCCGGAACGCCTCGGCGATCGCGTCGTCGTCGACCCGGACCACCCCGCGTACGCGGTTGCGGGCCACCGCGAACGGCAGGTCACCGACGCAGCCGGGACGGAGTCCGTCGGCCAGGCTCGGCGCCGGGGCGACGGGTGTGGGCCGTCCGGCGGCCAGGCTGCGCGCCAGCGAGTCGCACCCGACCGGCTCCACGCCGTACACCTCGATCGGCGTTCCGGTCGCCGCCAGGCAGGCACCGGCGATGCCGCCGCCCCCGCCCACCGGCACCACGAGCGCGTCCAGCGGTGTACCGCGCCGCGCCGCCTCCTCGATCAGTTCCAGGCTCGCGCTGCCCTGCCCGGCCACCACGTCCGGGTGGTCGTACGCGTCGACGAGCGGGTGGCCCTCCATCTCGGCGATCCGCCGGGCGACTGCGAGGCGCTCCTCGACTGTGGTGCCGGCCCGGACCACCCGGGCGCCCGCGGCGCGCGCCCGGTCCACCTTGACCGGCGCGGCGTCCTCCGGCAGCACGACGGTCGCGGCCAGCCCGTGCCGGCGCGCGGCGAGCGCCACCGCGACGGCATGGTTGCCGGTGCTCTGCGCGACCACGCCGGTGTGCCCGGCGGCGGCGAGCCGGCCCACCGCCAGCATTGCGCCGCGCATCTTGTACGAGCCGCCGTCCTGCAGGTTCTCCGCCTTGAGCAGGATGCGGGCGCCGGCCAGGCGGTCGATCGCCGGGCTGTGCAGCACCGGGGTACGCACCACCCGGCCGGACAGCACGCGGGCGGCCTCCTCGACATGTGTTCGGTCCGGCAGTACCGGCGCGTCGATTCGGGGCATGGTCTCTCCTTCGGGATTCGAGTGGGCGCGGCGGCGCGGCAGGTCGAACAGCCAGTGCGCGCCGAGCGCGGTGAGGCCGCGGTGCGCGGCGAGGCTCAGTGCCAGCACGAGCGCGGTGAGCAGGACCGGGTAGACGGTCACCAGCAGCGCCCGGGCCGGCCCGGGCAGGCCGGCCACCGGTGCGGCGAGGAGCCGGTCCAGCAGCGCAAGCACCGGCATGTGGATCACGTAGACGGGGAGGGTGCGGCGGCCGAGCCGGGCCAGTGCCGGACCGGCCAGGCGGTGCCGGGCCAGCCGGGCGGCGGCGGTCAGCCCGAACGCCACAGCGATCACGGAGACGAGCAGGTACACGCCGGGCCACCTCTGCGCGCCAGCGAGCGCCATGGCGGCCAGCCCGATCGCGTACGCGAGGCCGGTGCCGGCGAGCCGGCGGGTGCTGGTGCCGTCCGCCCACCGCGTCAGGTACGGCTTCAGGTGCACCCCGGCCAGGAAGAACACCAGATTCTGGTAGACCTGCCCCCGGTTGCCGGGGCTGTCCAGCAGCCCGGTGGCGGCGACCGCGGACAGCGCGCCCGCAGCAGCCAGCAGCACCGCCGGATGGACCCGGCGCAGCGCCTTCGCGATCGCGAAGTAGAGCGCCAGCGCGTACAGGTACCAGAGGTTGGACGGCGTCACGGTGAGCTGAGCCAGCAGCTCGCCGGGGCTGGTGGCCCGGTCGGTCGGGAAACCGGGCGCGAGCGCCAGCAGCGCGGTGTGGATGAGCAGCCAGATGGCATAGAGGTAGAGGTTCTGTGCGATCCGGGGCCGCCCGGCCACCCGCCACGGGCGGGCCACCGCGTTCGCCGCGAAGACGCCGGAGATCGTGAAGAACAACGGCATCCGCAGCGGCAGCAACTGCTCACCGAGCAGGCCCCACGCGCCCGGCACCGGCAGGCCGACGCGCCAGTCGACGCGCAGGTAGTCCTTGACGACGACGTGCCAGAGCACCACGAGCACGATGCAGGCGCCCTTCGCCACGTCGGCCCAGACCACCCGGCCATCGGACGGCGCGTTCCCCTCGGTACGGGTCGGCACTGCGGTCTCCTCTCCGGCCGTCTGCGGGTGGGAGGCGGCGGCGCCGGTCCCGTCCTCGGGCAGGTGTCATCGCGGGACGCCGCGACGGCGGCTCCCGGAGTCGTGTGGGGTGGTCAGCCCACGGTGGGCAGGTGGACGTCGACCCGCAGGCCGCCGTCCGCACCCGGGCGGGCGGCGATGATGCCGCCGTGCGCCTGGGTGATGGAGCGGGCGATGGCCAGGCCGAGCCCGGCACCGCCACCCTGGTTGGTCCGGTCCCGGGCGAGGCGCCGGAACGGCTCGAACAGCCCGTCGACCGCTTCGGCGGGGACGGCCTGCCCGCTGTTGACGACGGTCAGCGCGGGGTCACCGCCGACCGTGACGACGAGCCGGCCGCCCTCGCGGTTGTACTTGATGCCGTTCTCCACCAGGTTCGTGACAAGGCGTTCCAGCAGTACTCGCTCGCCGGTCACGATCCGGGGCGACAGCCGGGCCTCGACCGTCACGCCGGCCTCGGCGGCCCGGTCGGCGTACGCGGCCAGCACGCCGGTGACGATCTGTTCGAGGCGCTGCGGCGTGGAGGACCGCAGGCCCTGGTCGCTCTCGCTGAGCGCGAGCAGCCCTTCGATCAGCCGCTCGTTGCGTTCGTTCGTGGCGAGCAGCTGGGCGGTCAGCAGTTCCAGTTGCTCTCCGGTGAGCGACTGGGCCATGCCGACCTCGATCAGGGTGCGTTGCACCGCGAGCGGCGTACGCAGTTCGTGCGAGGCGTTCGCGGCGAACCGCCGCTGCCCCTCGTACCCGGCGGCGACCCGGTCCAGCATGTCGTCGATCGCGCGGCCGAGCCCGGCCAGCTCGTCCCGGCCGCCGCGCCGGATCCGGTAGCCGAGGTTCTGCGGCCCCAGGTTCGCGATCGGGGCGGCCAGGTCGTGCACCGGGCGCAGGCACCAGCGGGCAGCGCCCCACACCGCGAATCCGGCGGCCACCAGCACCAGCAACTGGGTCAGCAGCGGCAGCAGCGGCACGAACGGGCGGCCCGGCTCGCACACCGCACCGATGGTGGCGAGGCCGCAGAACCACTGGGCCTGCCCCCACACCAGTCCGAGCAGCGACTTGACCATGTTGGGCACGAAGAACCCGGCCAGCAGGGCGAGCACCCCGATCAGCAGGATGCGGCGACGGGGGCTCACTCCGGCTCGCCGATCCGGTAGCCGGCCTTCGGCACGGTGTGGATGACCGACGGCTGGCCGAGCTTCTTGCGCAGGGTCATCACCGTCACCCGGACCGCGTTGGTGAACGGGTCGGCGAACTCGTCCCACGCCTGTTCCAGCAGCTCCTCGGCGCTGACCACCCGGCCACCGGCCCGCATCAGCACGTGCAGGACGGCGAACTCCTTCGGGCTCAGCCCGAGCGGGCTGCCGTCCCGGGTCGCGGTGTGCCGGGCCACGTCGAGCACCACGCCGTGCCGTTCCAGCACCGGCGGCAGCGCCGGGGTGGACCGGCGGCCCAGCGCCTGCACCCGCGCCACCAGCTCGGCGAACGCGAACGGCTTGGTCAGGTAGTCGTCGGCGCCCAGCCCGAGGCCGGCGACCCGGTCCCGGATGCCGGCGGCGGCGGTGAGCAGCAGCACGCGGGTGCCGGCGTCGGCCCCGGCCAGGCTCCGGCACACCTCGTCGCCGGTGGCGCCGGGCATGTCCCGGTCCAGCACCGCCACGTCGTACCGGTTGACCCCGATCCGTTCCAGCGCGCCGTCCCCGTCGTAGCAGACGTCGACGGCCATGGAGAACCGTCGCAACCCCTCGGCGACCGTGTCCGCCAAGAGCCGCTCGTCGTCCGCCACCAGCACCCGCACCTTGCGCTCCCCCGTCTTTCCTCGTCGTCCGGCACACCTTCGCAGGCCGCAGTTAAGGGTTCTGTAAGCGTCCGCAGCAGCCATCCTCCACGCGGGCCACGCTGCGACAACCGGCGTAGGGCCGTCTGGGCCGTTCGTCCGGTCCGCGGGCGGCGCGCGCACTGCTGAAGTGACCCGGATCACGCATTGGCGCTCAGGCGTGAGGTGGGTCACGATGGGTGGAAGGAGGCGCTGGTGGCTGACCCGTGGCTCGCCCTGGAGTTCGGCGCGGATCCGGCGGAGCGGATCGCGCAGATCGGTGCCGCCCACGAGGCGTTCCTCGCCAGGGGCACCACCGGTGGCGTCCGGGAGGTGGTGGCCCGTTCGTGGGAGCGGTCCGCGCTGCTCGACCCGGAGGCCACCGCGCCGGTCGACCTCACCGACGAGGCGCTGGAGAGCTACCGCGCCGCGCACCCGCTGGCCCGGGTGATGCCGCTGTTCCGCGACCTGCTCGGCGGCATCGCGCAGGACGGCGCACACCTGATGGCGGTCTGCGACGCCGCCGGCCGGCTGCTCTGGGTGGAGGGCCACCCGGGGGTGCTGCGGCACGCCGAGCGGATGAACTTCGTGCCGGGCGCCCGCTGGGACGAGGCGCACGCCGGCACGAACGCCCCCGGCACCGCCCTCGCCGTCGACCACGGCGTGCAGATCTTCGCCACCGAGCACTTCGTCCGGCCGGTGCAGCGCTGGACCTGCGCCGCCGCGCCGATCCACGACCCGGCCAGCGGCGCGCTGCTCGGGGCCGTCGACATCACCGGCGGGGACCACCTGGCCAACCCGCAGAGCCTCGCGCTGGTGCGGGCGACCGCCCGGGCCGCCGAGGCGTTCCTGGCCGGCGCCGCGCCCACCGCGCCGGACGTGGCGTACGTGTCGGCGCTCGGGCGGGACGAGGCGGAGCTGCGCGTCGGCGGCCGGCGCATCCGGCTCGGCCGGCGGCACAGCGAACTGCTGGTGCTGCTCGTCGACCATCCCGAGGGACGAACCGGGGAACAGCTCGGCCTCGACCTCTACGGCGACGACAGGCGGCACCCGGTCACGCTGCGCGCCGAACTGTCCCGGCTGCGCCGCGTGCTCGGCGAGGAACTGCTCGACTCCCGCCCGTACCGGCTGCGCCCGACCGTGCGCGCCGACTTCCGTACCGTCACCGAACTGCTGGAACGTGGCGATCCGGCGGCGGCGCTGCGCGCGTACCCCGGGCCCCTGCTGCCCGGGTCGGACGCGCCGGGAGTCGCGCGACTGCGCCGCCTGGTCGACGGCCAGTTGCGCGCCGCCGTGCTGGCCGGCGCCGACCCGGGGCTGCTCGCGGCCTGGACCGCGACGGCGGCCGGGACCGACGACCTGGCCGCGTGGCAGGCCCTGGCCCGGGCGCTGCCGCCGGGCGCGCCCCGCCGGCCACTCGCTGTCGTGCGGGCCCGCCAGCTCGCCGAGGAGTACGCGCTGCCGCGCGCAACGTTCCTGCAACGTCCCGGAAACTAGCCTGCCCGCCATCCACCCCAGACGGACGGCGGAGGTACCCATGACGCGCTACGACGCCCCCACCCACTGGCAGTCCCGCTACGACCACTACATCGGCGGCGAGTACGTGAAGCCGCACGGTGGGAAGTACTTCGAGAACCCGACGCCGGTGACCGGGCAGACCTTCTGCGAGGTGGCCCGGGGCACCGCCGAGGACGTGGAGAAGGCGCTCGACGCGGCGCACGGCGCGGCCGACGCGTGGGGCCGCACGTCGGTCGCCGAACGCTCGCTGATCCTCAACCGGATCGCCGACCGCATGCAGGACAACCTGGAGTCCCTGGCGATCGCCGAGACGTGGGAGAACGGCAAGCCGGTACGCGAGACGCTCGCCGCCGACATCCCGCTCGCGATCGACCACTTCCGCTACTTCGCCGGGGCGATCCGGGCGCAGGAGGGCTCGCTCGGCGAAATCGACGACGACACAGTGGCCTACCACTTCCACGAGCCGCTGGGCGTGGTCGGGCAGATCATCCCGTGGAACTTCCCGATCCTCATGGCGGTGTGGAAGCTCGCCCCGGCACTCGCCGCCGGCAACGCGGTGGTGCTCAAGCCGGCCGAGCAGACGCCCGCCTCGATCCACTACCTGCTCTCGCTGATCGGCGACCTGCTGCCGCCCGGCGTGCTCAACGTGGTGAACGGCTTCGGCGTCGAGGCGGGCAAGCCGCTGGCGTCCTCCCCGCGGGTGGCGAAGGTGGCGTTCACCGGCGAGACCACCACCGGGCGGCTGATCATGCAGTACGCCAGCGAGAACATCAAGCCGGTCACGCTGGAGCTGGGCGGCAAGAGCCCGAACATCTTCTTCGACGACGTCAGCGCCGCGTCCGACGACTTCCGGGACAAGGCCCTCGAAGGCTTCACCATGTTCGCGCTCAACCAGGGCGAGGTGTGCACCTGCCCGTCCCGGGCGCTCATCCAGCAGGGCCACTACTCCGACTTCCTCGCCGCCGCCGTCGAGCGGACGAAGGCGGTCAAGCAGGGGCACCCGCTGGACACCGACACGATGGTCGGCGCGCAGGCGTCGAACGACCAGTTGGAGAAGATCCTGTCCTACCTGGACATCGGGCGGCAGGAGGGCGCTCGCGTCCTCACCGGCGGCGAGCGCGCCGACCTCGGCGGCGAACTGTCCGGCGGCTACTACGTCCAGCCGACCATCTTCGAGGGCGACAACTCCATGCGGATCTTCCAGGAGGAGATCTTCGGCCCGGTCGTGTCGGTGACCTCCTTCGCCGACCTGGACGACGCCGTGAAGATCGCCAACGACACGCTGTACGGGCTCGGCGCGGGCGTGTGGACCCGGGACCTGAACACCGCGTACCGGGCCGGACGGGCGATCCAGGCCGGTCGGGTGTGGACGAACTGCTACCACGCCTACCCGGCGCACGCGGCGTTCGGCGGCTACAAGCAGTCCGGCATCGGCCGGGAGAACCACAAGATGATGCTGGAGCACTACCAGCAGACCAAGAACCTGCTGGTCAGCTACTCGCCGAAGAAGCTGGGCTTCTTCTGATGGGCGACACCGTGACAGTGACCCCCGCGGCGGCCGACCTGATCCGGTCGCTGCGGGGGCAGCACGGCCCGCTGATGTTCCACCAGTCCGGCGGCTGCTGTGACGGCAGCGCCCCCATGTGCTACCCGGCCGGTGAGTTCCGCACCGGCGGCTCGGACGTGCTGCTCGCCTCGCTGGCGGTCGACGGCGTGCCCGAGCCGGTGGAGTTCTGGATGTCGAAGGCCCAGTGGGAGCTGTGGCAGCACACCCGGCTCACCGTCGACGTGGTGCCCGGCCGGGGCAGCGGCTTCTCCCTGGAGGCCCCGGAGGGCGTCCGCTTCCTCATCCGGTCCCACCTGAACCGCTGATCTGTCCGAGATCTTGCAGCTCGCGGGCATCGCGGCGGTGGGATGCTGACGCCGTCCACTTCGGAGAACGCGTCCCACCACCGCTCGAGTCGCTACCGGGTCGCGTCCGCCACCGCCCGACAGGAGACCGCCCATGCACCCGGTCCGACAGCCAGTGCTCGCCGCCGGCCTCACCGCCCTGGCCACCGCCGCCACGCTCGGGCTCGCACCCGGCGCCGCCGTCGCCGCCCCGGCGGCCTCCCCCAGCATCTCCGTCAACTGGTTCGGCACGGCCGACGCGCGGGCGCACACCGCCACCGTCGGTGGCCGGTTCGACTGCGGCGCGGAGCGCGGCCTCGCGTACATCGAGGTGCACCTCGACCAACGGGTCCGGCGCGGCTCGGTCACCGGCTTCGGATTCGGGGTGATCGGCGCGTGCACCGACGAGCGCACCGCCGGCACCTGGACCGCAACCATCCCCGCCGACCAGGGCAGATTCCGTCCCGGCCGGGCAACGACGATCGCCCGCCTGGTGATCGAGCCCAACTCGATTACCGAAACCACCGAGCCCGTACGCCTGCGCCCCCGCTGCGCCCACCCCTGACCGCGTCGGCGGCCTCCGGTCAGGCGATCTGCCGGAGGTCGTCGCCGTAGTCGAAGATGATCCGCAGCCGGGCGCCGAGGGCGTTGGCGTACCGGCTCAGCGTGGCCACCTCGTTGACGTCGAGGTCGCCGTTCTCGATCTGGCTGACCCGGCCCGGCGTGACCCCCATGATCTCGGCTACCTGCCGCTGGGTGAGCCCCAGCCGCTTGCGCTCCTCGGCCAGGTGGAACGCGCTCACCCACGCGTCGGTCCGGGCGCGCTCCGCCTCGTACGCCTCGTCGTCACCGCCGAGTTCGGCGCGGACCTCGTCCCAGTGATAGAACTCCGTCACGACTCCCCCCTTCGCTCGCGCTCGCTGTCGAGCCAAGCCTTGTAGGCAACCTCCGCCGCCGGAATGTGCTGCCGGTACCAGCGGGTCCAGTTGCCCGCCTTGTTGCCGGCGACCAGGAGGACCGCCTGCGACCAGGGATCGAAGACGAACAGCACCCGGATAGCCACGTCCCGACCGGAGCGGGGCCGCAACTCCTTCAGATTACGGAGACTGCTTCCACGCAGCGTGTCCACGAGCGGGCGACCTAGCCCCGGCCCCACCTCGGCCAGCTTGTCCACCGCCACCCGGACGCTCTCATACGACGCCGGGTCGTGGTCCCGCAGGTCGCGCAGCCAGTGCCGGACCTCTCCGGTGACCCGGACCGACCAGCGCTTCCCGTCCGCACCCATGCTCCAACCATAGCCCGAGCTAAACATCGCCGACTACCAGTCAGCGACCATCCAGGAGCGGCTGGGTGGGGTTCCACGGGGTTCCGGTCTCGGCGTCGTGGCGGCGGCGGGCTATCGCTGAGAGCGCCTCCAGCACCACCCGGTTGCCCAGGTACGCGGTGATGTCGGCGTGGTCGTACGGCGGGGCGACCTCGACCACGTCCAGCCCGACCACAGGCAGCTCGTAACAGACCCGGCGCACCGCGTCGAGCAGCTGCCGGGAGGTGAACCCGCCCGGCTCGGGTGTGCCGGTGCCCGGTGCCATGCCCGGGTCGACCACGTCCACGTCGACCGAGAGGAACACGCCCTCACACTCGTCGGTCGCGATGCCGAACGCCTCGGTCAGGCAGGCGTCCAGCCCGCGCGCCACGATCTCGGTCATCTCGTACGAGCGCATCCGCTGCTCCGCCATCCACGCCAGCGTGTCCGGGCCGGGCCAGTAGCCGCGCAGCCCGATCTGCAGGAAGCGGTCGCCGCGTACCGCACCGGACTCGATGAGCCGACGCATCGGCTGGCCGTGACCGTGCAGCGAGCCGAACTCGACGTCGCCGGTGTCGGCGTGCGCGTCGAAGTGCACGAGCGACACCCGGCCGAGCCCGTGGTGCCGGGCCACGCCCGTCGCGTCGGGCAGCGCGATGGAGTGGTCCCCGCCGAGGACCACCGGGATCGCTCCGGCGGCGGCTACCGCGTGCACGGCGGTCTCCAGCGCGGCAAGCGAACGCTCGATGTCGCCGCCGAACATCTCCACGTCGCCGGCGTCGTAGACGCACAGGTCCTTCAGCGCGTCCACGCGCAGCGCCAGCGACGGGCGGGAGCCGTCGTGCGGCAGGTAGCAGGCCTGCCGGATGGCGGACGGCCCGAACCGGGTGCCGGGCCGGTGCGAGGTGCCGCCGTCGAACGGCGCCCCGATGATCACCACATCCGCGTCGGCGTACGTGACCGGCTCCTCGACGGTGCACGGCGGCACGCCGAGGAACGTGACGTCGGGGCCGTACATCGGGCCGTACCGGGTCATCGTTCCTCCATCCCCCACGGCGAACCGTAGCCGGTGAGCAGGTCGAGGAAGGGGGTCGGCGGGAACGCCTCCGGGCCGAGCACGCCCGTGCCGGACCAGGCACCGGTGGCGAGCAGTTCCAGCGCGACGACCGGGTTGACGGCGGTCTGCCAGACCACCGCCTGGTGGCCGTACTCGGCCATCGACCACTCGTTGTCGACCACGTGGTAGAGGTAGACGCGGCGTGGCCGGCCGTCCGGGCCGGTGCCGGTGACGTACGTGCCGGCGCACGTCTTGCCGCTCATCCGGTCGCCGAGCGTGGCCGGGTCGGGCAGCGCGGCGGCCACCAGGTCGCGCGGCGACACCTCGACCCCGCGTACGCGCACCGGCTGGGTCGAGTCCAGTCCGAGTTTGTGCAGCGTGCGGAGCACCTCGATGAACTCGGCGCCGAGGCCGTACTTGAAGGTGACCCGCTTCGCCGGCACCCAGCGCGGGATGAGCAGCACCTCCTCGTGCTCGACGTTGACGCACTCGACCGGGCCGATCCCGGCCGGGAAGTCGAACACCTCCGGCTCGCTGAACGGTTCGGTGGTGAACCAGCCGCGCCCTTCCTCCCAGATCACCGGCGGGTTGAGGCACTCCTCGATGGTGGTCCAGATGGAGAACGACGGCGCGAAGTCGTACCCGGCGACTGTCAGGTTCGCGCCGTCGCGTACCCCGATCTCGTCGATCTCGGCGAAGAGTTCGTCGGCGGCGTAGCGGGCGAAGACGTCGGACAGGCCCGGCTCGACGCCGATGCCGCACAGCGCGAGCCGCCCGGCGGCGGCCCACCGCTCCGCGACGGCGAACTGCTCGTCGCCGAGCTTGACCCCGGTCTCGGCGTAGGGGTGTTCGGGGTGCGGCCGGGACAGCGACATCGCCATGTCCAGGTAGTCGGCCTCGGCGGCGAACGCGCCGTCGAAGATCGGCATGACGAAGCGCGGGTCGACCGCGTTGAGGACATGAGTGATCCGGTGTTCCCGGCACAGCGCGGCCACCGCGTCGGCGGAGGACGCGTCGACTGTGGCGGCGACGAACCGGTCGCCGTGCCCGGCGACGGCCCGCGCCGCACGCGCCGGGTCGTGGTCGGCGACCACCATGATCTCGAAGAAGGTACGGCGGGCGGCGATGGATACGGCGGCGGAGCCGACGCCACCGGCGCCGACGAGGAGGATACGCATCAGGAGTCGAACCCCAGTCCAAGACGGTCGAGAGTACGGAGCCAGAGGTTGCGCCGTCCGTCACGCGCGTCGGCGCGGGCGAGCGACCAGCGGGTGAGGTTGATGCCCACGGACCGGGCCGGTTCCGGCGGGAACGGCAGCGGCTTGCGGCGCACCAGGTCGAGCCGGGTCAGCGGGGTGTCGGTGCCGGAGAGCAGGTCGAGCGTCACGCGGGCGCCGAACCGGGTCGCGCCGACGCCGAGCCCGGTGAACCCGGCCGCATAGGCCAGGCGTCCGGAGTACGCGGTGCCGAAGAACGCGCAGAACCGGGTGCAGGTGTCGATGACGCCACCCCAGCGGTGACTGAAGCGCACATCGGCGAGCTGCGGGAACGTCGTGAAGAAGTGCGAGGCGAGCGTGGTGAAGGTGGCCTCGCGCTGCTCCAGCGCGGGCGCCACCCGGTTGCCGTAGTGGTAGATCGCGTCGTAGCCGCCGAACAGGATCCGGTTGTCGGCGGTGAGCCGGTAGTAGTGGAACTGGTTGCCGGTGTCTGCGAGCCCCTGCCGGTGCCGCCAGCCGATCGCGTCGCGCTGCGCCTCGGTCAACGGCTCGGTCATCAGCGCGTAGTCATAGACCGGCACGATCCACGAACGCAGCCGGCGCAGCAGCGGCGGGAACGCGTTCGTGGCCAGCACAACCTGCCGCGCCCGTACCGCGCCGGGCGCCGCTTCCGCACCGCCCGCAGTGGCGGCCCGCATCCCGGCGCCGTCGCGGACCAGGCCGGTGACGCGGGTGTGCTCGTGCACGCGTACGCCCAGGTCGAGCGCGGCGCGGCGCAGTCCCCAGGCGAGCTTCGCCGGGTCGAGCAGGGCCACCCGGTCGCGATCCCACATCCCGCCCAGGTACGTCGGCGACGCCACCTCGGCGCGTACCTCGTCGCGGTCGAGCAGCCGCACGTCGTGGCCGTACCGGCGGGCCATCTCGGCGTCGGCGGCGAGCCCATCGAGCTGGTACGGCTCGACCGCCACCGCCAGTTCGCCGGTGCGTTCGAAGTCGCAGTCGATGTCGTACTTCGCCACGGTGGCGGCGATGGCGTCCAGGTTCTCCCGGCCCAGCCGTTCCAGCTCGCCGATCTCGCCGGGGAACCGTTCGACGCCGTTGGCGAGCCCGTGGGTGAGCGACGCGGCGCAGAACCCGCCGTTGCGCCCGGACGCCGCCCAGCCGCAGGTGCCCGCGTCGACGAGCAGGACGTCGCGGTCCGGGTCGGCCTCCTTTGCGAGCAGCGCGGTCCACAGCCCGGCGTACCCGCCGCCGACCACGAGCAGGTCGGCGGTGTGCGTCCCGGTCAGCGGCGGCAGCGGGTCGGGGCGGACCGGGCGGTCCAGCCAGTACGACACGGGCGCGGCGTCGGCCAGCGCCCGGCCGGTATGCGGGAGTGTCATGGCTTGCCCGCCGGTGTGGCGACCACCGCGAGGGCGGCCCGGCGCGCCCGCCGCCCGCGCAGCGAGGTGGCCCCGACGAGCAGCAACGCGATCACGAACATGGCCGTGCCGATCACGTTCACCTGCGGCGGGATGCCGCGCTGGGAGGCGCCCCAGACGTACATGGGGAACGTGACAGTGGTGCCGGCGTTGAAGTTCGTGATGATGAAGTCGTCGAAGCTGAGCGAGAACGCCAGCAGCGCGGCGGCCACGATGCCGGGCAGCACGAGTGGCAGCGTGATCCGGCGGAACGTCTGCCACTCGCTGGCGTACAGGTCCATCGCGGCTTCCTCCAGCCGCCGGTCCATGCCGGAGAGCCGGGCCTTCACGGTGACCACGACGAACGACACGCAGAACATGACGTGCGCGATGACGATGGTCCAGAAGCCCTGCGGCACCCCGGCGGCGACGAAGAGGGCGAGCAGCGAGGTGCCCATCACCAGTTCCGGGGTGGCCATCGGCAGGAAGATCAGCCCGTTGAGCCCGGAGCGGCCGCGGAAGCTGTGCCGGACCAGCGCGAACGCCATCAGCGTGCCAAGGAGCGTGGAGACGACTGTGGCGATGAGGCCGATCTGCATGCTGCGCACCACGGCGTCGCACATGTCCGAGGTGGCGCAGGGCTGCTTCCAGTTGTCGAGCGTGAACTCGTTGAAGTCGTAGGAGAGCCGGCTGGAGGGCCGGTTGAAGGACAGACCGGCGACCACCATGATCGGCAGCGTCAGGTAGCCGAGGACGAGCAGGGCCACGCCCATCACCCACCGGTCGGCGAGCCAGCGCCTGAGTTTCACAGCACCTCCTCCGTACCGGCCCGGCGCAGGTAGACGAAGACGATCGCCAGGATCGCGGCCATCAGCAGGAACGACAGCGCCGCGCCCTGCGGATAGTCCAGCCGGACCAGGAACGCCGAGTCGATGACGTTGCCGATCATGTACTCGTTCGGCGTACCGAGCAGCTCGGCGTTGATGTAGTCACCGGTGGCCGGGATGAAGAACAGCAGCGTGCCGGCGATCAGGCCGGGCATCGACAGCGGCAGCGTCACCTTGGCGAACGCGCGCAGCGGGCTCGCGTACAGGTCGCTCGCCGCCTCCAGCAGCCGGGGATCGAGCCGCTCCAGGCTCGCGTACAGCGGCAGCACCAGGAACGGCAGGAAGTTGTACGTCAGACCGAGCACCACGGCGATCGGGGTGGCGAGCAGCCGGCCGTCCGGGCCGAGCAGGTGCACGTCGCGCAGCAGCCCGACCAGCGCGCCGTTGTCCGACAGGATGGTCTTCCAGGCCAGCGTGCGCACCAGGAAGCTGGTGAACATCGGCGCGACCACCGCGACCAGCAGCAGGTTCTTCCACCGGCCGGCCTTCTGCGCGATCGCGTACGCCAGCGGGTAGCCCATCAGCAGCGCGAGCACCAACGCGATCGCCGAGTACAGGAACGACCGGGAGAACTGCGGCCAGTACGCCTGCAACGCGTCCGGGTAGTTGCTGAACGCCCAGGTCATGGCGTACCCGGTGGAGAGCGAGCCGGCCGGGTCGTAGAGGCTGGCCGAGGCGAGCTGCACCAGCGGGAGCGCGAAGAAGACGAACAGCCAGACCGCGCCGGGCAGCAGCAACAGGTACGGCAGGAGCCGGCTGCGCCCGCGCCGCACCGGCGGCGGCGCCGGTTTCCCGGCGGAGGTCGGTACGTGGGCCAGCGCGCTCATGCCGCCACTCCGCTTCGCTCGCTGCGCTCGCTCATGGCAGCGCACCCACCGGCGGCTCGTCGAGCAGCGGCGCGGTCTGGTCGTCCGCACCGGCGGCCCGGGGCAGCAGGAACGCGTGCCGCGGATCCCAGTGCGCGGTCACCGCTGTGCCGACCGCCAGCTGACCGCCCAGCCCGCTGTTCGCGGCGAACGCGGACAGTTCGCTGCCCCACGCGGTGCGCACCAGGTACTGGGTGCTCACCCCGACGTAGGAGGCGTCGGTGACCACGCCACCGACGTGCTGGTGTCCGGCCGGCACCCGGTCCGGGCCGTCGACCAGGTGCAGCTTCTCCGGACGTACGCCGAGGAAGGCCGGACCGTCGGTGAGCCGGGCCCGGCCGGCGGGCACCGAGAAGCGCGAGCCGTGCGCCGTGACCAGCACGTCGTCGGCGGCGCGACCGCCGGCTTCGGCGGCGAGCAGATTGGACTGGCCGAGGAAGTTCGCCACGAACGCGGTGGCCGGGTACTCGTAGATGTCGGCGGGCGCGCCCAGCTGCTCGATCCGGCCGGCGTTCATCACCGCGACCGTGTCGGCCATCGTCATGGCCTCCTCCTGGTCGTGGGTGACGTGCACGAACGTGATGCCGACCTCGGTCTGGATCCGCTTCAGCTCGATCTGCATCTGCCGGCGCAGCTTGAGGTCGAGCGCGCCGAGCGGTTCGTCGAGCAGCAGCACCTGCGGGTGGTTGATGAGCGCCCGGGCCAGCGCGACGCGCTGCTGCTGGCCGCCGGAGAGCTGGGCCGGGCGGCGCCGTCCGTACCCTTCGAGCTGCACCAGCGCGAGCATGCGCTCCACCTGGTCGCCCACGTTGCGAATCCCGCGGCGGCGCAGCCCGAACGCCACGTTCTCGTGGATGTCCAGGTGCGGGAAGAGGGCGTAGCTCTGGAAGACGGTGTTCACCGGCCGCTTGTACGGCCGCAGCCCGGCGATGTCCTGCTCGCCGAGCAGCACCTGTCCGCTCGTCGGCTGCTCCAGCCCGGCGATCATCCGCAGCGTGGTGGTCTTGCCGCAGCCGGACGCGCCGAGCAGGGCGAAGAACGAGCCCTGCGGGATGGTGAGGGTGAGGTCGTCGACGGCGGTGAAGACGCCGAACCGCTTGGTCAGGTCGACCAGTCGCAGGTCACCGGCCGGGGTCTGCTGCCCCTTCACGCGCCGATCACCTGCTGGAACTTGGTCTCGTACTCCTTCTCCTGCGCCTCGTCGAGCGCCATGAAGACCTTGGCCTTGGAGAGCATCGTGTCGTCCGGGAAGATCAGCGGGTTGTTCGCCAGGTCCGGGTCGATCTTCTCCATCTCGGCCTGCGCGCCCTGCACGGGGCAGATGTAGTTGACGTACGCGGCCAGCTTCGCCGCCACCGCCGGGTCGTAGTAGTGGTTCATCAACGCCTCGGCGTTGGCCTTGTGGGTGGCCTTGTTCGGCACCAGCATGTTGTCCGACCAGAGCATCACGCCGGACTCGGGCACCACGAACTTGATCTTCTCGTCGTCGAAGCCGAGCTGGACCACGTCGCCGGACCAGCCGATGCACGCGGCGATGTCGCCCTTGGCCAGGTCGGGTGCGTAGTCGTTACCGGTGAACCGCCGGATCTGCTTGCTGTCCACGGCCTTCTTCAGCTTGTTCAGCGCGTCGTCGAACTGGGCCGACGTGAACTTGGCCGGGTCGTGGCCGAGCGACTGGAGCAGCAGTCCGATGGTGTCGCGCATCTCCGACAGCACAGTCACCTTGCCCTTGAGATCGGGACGGGTGAGCAGCTCGTCGACGGTGCGGATCTCCTTGGTGACCTTCGCGTTGTACGCGAGCCCGGCCAGGCCGGACTGCCACGGGACGGCGAGCTGGGTCTCGGCGTCGAAGGAGCGACCGCGCAGCGACTGCAGCAGGTTCGCCTCGACGTTCGGCATCTTCGACTTGTCCAGCTTCTGGACCCAGCCGAGGCGGATCACCCGGGCGGCCATCCAGTCGGTGAGCACCATGATGTCCCGGCCGGTGCTCTGACACCCGGCGAGCTGGTTGCGTACCTTGCCGAAGAACTCGTTGTTGTCGTTGACGTCCTCGGTGTATGTCACCTGGATGCCGGTGGCGGCGACGAACGCGTCGAGCGTGGGGCGCTTGGACTCGTCCTTCTCGTCGGTGTCCATGTACTGCGGCCAGTTCGAGAAGGCGACCTTCTTCTCGGTGGCGGACAGATCCTCGCTCTTGCATCCGGCTTCGGTCTGCTGGGCGCCCTTGGTCCCGCAGCCGGCCAGGGTGCCCGCGGTGGCGAGCAGCGCGGCCGAGCCGAGGGTCCCGGTGAGCAGACCACGCCGGGTGAGGGGCCGGAGGGGACTACGCATGTGACGACTCCTTGGGGGGCATCGTCGGCGGCGGGACGGGGGGCGGCGCGCCGGCGGGAGGGTCAGTGGCGATGGACGACTGATCCTGACATGAGAAAACCTCTCTCACAAGGGATTCCGTTGCGGGAATGGCCAGTCGCCACGAAATACGCCAGACTGCGCGGGGCACTACGCTCAACACGGAGAACCGGACACGAGGAGCGTCGATGGTCAACCGGCACCAGGAGAACGGAAACGGCGCCCGTCGGGTCACTGTGCGTGACGGAGCCAACCACGCTCTGCTCGACGACGTGGCCAAGCAGATCATCGAGCAGCTCCAGGAGGACGGGCGCCGCCCGTACGCGAGCATCGGCAAGGCGGTCGGCCTCTCCGAGGCGGCGGTACGCCAGCGGGTGCAGCGGCTGCTCGACGCGGGTGTCATGCAGATCGTCGCGGTCACCGATCCACTTCAGCTCGGCTTCCCCCGCCAGGCCATGATCGGGCTGCGTACCGACGGCGACCTGGAGCCGGTCGCCGACCGGCTGGCCGAGTTCGAGGAGATCGACTACGTGGTGATCACCGCCGGCTCGTTCGACCTGCTGGCCGAGGTGGTCTGCCGCAACGACGCGCACCTGCTGGAGATCCTGCAGAAGCTGCGCGGCGTGCCCGGGGTGCTCTCCACCGAGGCGTTCGTCTACCTGAAGCTGCGCAAGCAGACCTACAGCTGGGGCACCGCCTGATGCGGATTCCGTTGACAGCACAGTGATATGGCGCTGAATCCGTCGCGCTGAAGCTTGTTCGCTTGCCTTATCGGCATCGCCTGTGGGATAACCGTGGGCAGAGCGGCCGGTGTCACCCCTGACCGGCCCGAGACCCGATGGGGCTGACATGGCCAACGCCACCGACCATCTCTGGATGCACTTCACCCGCATGGCGAGCTACCCCGCCGGCGAGGTTCCGACAATCGTCCGGGGCGAGGGCGCGTACGTCTGGGACGCGCAGGGCCGCCGCTACCTGGACGGGCTGGCCGGGCTGTTCGTGGTCAACGCCGGTCACGGCCGCGCCGAGCTGGCCGAGGCCGCCGCCAAGCAGGCCGGCGAGCTGGCCTACTTCCCGCTCTGGTCGTACGCCCACCCGAAGGCCGTCGAGCTGGCCGAGAAGATCGCCACGCTCACCCCCGGCGACCTGAACCGGGTCTTCTTCACCACCGGCGGCTCCGAGGCCGTCGAGGCGGCGTGGAAGCTGGCCCGGGCCTACTTCAAGCGCACCGGCAAGCCCACCAAGCACAAGGTGGTCAGCCGCTACATCGCCTACCACGGCACCTCGATGGGCGCGCTGTCGATCACCGGCCTGCCCGGCATCAAGACCGACTTCGAGCCGCTGGTGCCCGGTGGCATCAAGGTGCCGAACACCAACTTCTACCGGGCCCCCGAGCACGGCGACGACGCCGAGGCGTTCGGCCGCTGGGCCGCCGAGGAGATCGGCCGGGCGATCGAGCGGGAGGGGCCGGAGACGGTAGCCGCCGTCTTCCTGGAGCCGGTGCAGAACTCCGGCGGCTGCTTCCCGCCGCCGCCCGGCTACTTCGAGCGGGTACGCGAGATCTGCGACGCGTACGACGTGCTGCTCGTCAGCGACGAGGTGATCTGCTCCTGGGGCCGGCTCGGCGAGTACTTCGGCGCCGTCCGCTACGGCTACCAGCCGGACATCATCACCACCGCCAAGGGCATCACCTCCGGCTACGCCCCGCTCGGCGCGATGATCGCCAGCGAGCGGCTGATGGAGCCGTTCCTCACCGAGACCGGCATGTTCGCGCACGGCGTGACGTTCGGCGGCCACCCGGTCTCCTGCGCGGTCGCGCTGGCCAACCTGGAGGTGTTCGCCCGGGAGGACCTGATCGGGCACGTCCGGGCGAACGAGGACGCGTTCCGGTCCACCCTGGAGAAGCTGCACGACCTGCCGATCGTCGGCGACGTCCGGGGCGACGGCTACTTCTACGGCATCGAACTGGTCAAGGACAAGACGACCCGGGAGACGTTCGACGAGGCCGAGTCCGAGCGGCTGCTGCGCGGCTTCCTGTCCACCGCGCTGTTCGACGCCGGGCTCTACTGCCGGGCGGACGACCGGGGCGACCCGGTCGTGCAGCTCGCCCCGCCGCTGATCGCCGACCAGCAGCACTTCGACGAGATCGAGCAGATCCTGCGCGCGGTGCTGACCGAGGCGTGGTCGCGGCTCTGAAGCCGATGACGGGATACCAGCAGCTGTCGTACTGGCTGTCCGGCCTGGACGAACCGCTGACACCGCGACCCGGGTTGCCCGGAGACACGGACGCCGACGTGGCGATCGTGGGCGCCGGGTACACCGGGCTGTGGACGGCGTACTACCTGGCCCAGGCCGACCCCACGTTGCGCGTCGTCGTGCTGGAGCGGGAGATCGCCGGGTACGGCGCGTCGGGGCGCAACGGCGGCTGGTGCTCGGCGCTGTTCCCCACCTCGCTGCCGGCGCTGGCCCGGCGGCACGGCCGGGACCGGGCACTGGCCATGCAGCGGGCCATGCACGACACGGTCGCCGAGGTGGGGCGGGTCGCCCTCGCCGAGGGCATCGACTGCGACTGGCAGGCCGGCGGCACGGTGATGCTCGCCCGCGGCGAGGCCCAGCTCCAGCGGGCCCGCGCCGAGGTCGCCCAGGCCCACGCGCACGGGCTGACCGACGACGACCTGCGGCTGCTCGACGCCGGCGAGGCCGCCGCGCGCTGCACCGCCGAGGGGGTACGCGGCGGCACGTACACCCCGCACTGCGCCGCCGTACACCCGGCGAGGCTGGTCCGGGGTCTGGCCCGGGCGGTGGAGCGCCGGGGCGTACGCATCCACGAGCGCACCCCGGTGACCGCGCTGCGGCCGGGCGCGGCGGTGACAGCGGCGGGCGTGGTCCGGGCGCCCGTGGTGGTGCGTGCGACGGAGGGCTACACGCCGGGGCTGCCAGGCCAGCGGCGCACAGTGGCGCCCGTCTACTCGCTGATGGTGGCCACCCCGCCGCTGCCCGAGGAGACCTGGGCACGGATCGGGCTGGCGCAGCGGGAGACGTTCTCCGACTACCGGCACGTCATCGTGTACGGCCAGCGCACCGCCGACGGCCGGCTCGCGTTCGGCGGGCGGGGCGCGCCCTACCACTACGCCTCCCGGGTCCGGCAGGGCTTCGACCGGGAGCCGCGGGTGTTCGCGGCGCTGCGGCGGGCGCTCGGGGAACTGTTCCCCGTACTCGGGCCGGACGTGCCGGTGACGCACGCCTGGGGCGGACCGCTCGGCGTGGCCCGGGACTGGGCCGCGTCGGTGGGGCTGGACCGCCGTACCGGTCTGGCCTGGGCCGGCGGCTACGTCGGTGACGGCGTCGGCACCAGCAACCTCGCCGGCCGTACGCTGGCCGACCTGATCCGGGGCGTGGACAGCGACCTCACGGCGCTGCCCTGGGTGGGCCACCGCTCCCCCCACTGGGAACCGGAGCCGCTGCGCTGGCTGGCGGTGAACGCCGGCCTGAAGATCATGTCCTCAGCCGACAAGAGCGAGCACCGCACGTCCCGCCCGTCCCGCCGAGCCGATCTCTTCACCCGCTTCCTGGGCCACTGACCCCGGTGCGCCCGGGTTTCATGATCGACACCAGTTCGGGGTGGTGGTGGGGTCCGGGTGGGTTGGATGCGGCCACCTCGCCGTACTGGCGTTGATCTTCGCGGGGCCAAGTGCGCCCGGCGTTCATGATCGACACCAGTCCGGGGTGGTGGTGGGGTCCGGGTGGGTTGGATGCGGCCACCTCGCCGTACTGGTGTTGACCTTGGTCTGGCCGGGCCACGGCGGTCGCGCCGGCCGAGGGTGGCGCGGACGTCGCCGGGCCGGTCAGCCCGATCCTGGGCCTCCCGCCCGCCACCCCGGACGACCTGGCCGAGACCGGCCGGCGGGCACCCGTTGGTCCGTGCACTTGGCCGACCAGCGGGACCTTCATGATCGACCGATGGAGGGTCCGGGGCGGGGTCGTTCAGTGGTGGGGCGGGATGACCCGGAGGTGGCCCCGACGGCCCTGCTGGTGGGGGGTCTGGGGCTTGGTGGTGGGTTCGTCCTCCGGGGGACGCGGCGGGGCGGGGCGGGCGGCCTCGCGTACCGCCTCGGCCAGCGCCACCAGGTCGTCGGTGGTGGGCGGCGGCGGCTCGAACTCGCCCTCGTGCCGCACCACGTCCCAGCCCCGCGGGGCGGTCAGGCTGCGGGCGTGCGGCTCACACAGGTCGTACGTGTGCGGTTCGGCGAACGCGGCGAGCGGGCCCACCACCGCCGTCGACTCGTTGTAGACATAGGTCAGTGTGGCGACCGCTTGCCGGGGGCAGCCGTTACGGGAGCAGCGCCGTGGTGACCTCACGGCGGCAGGGTATCCCCATTACCGGGTCCGGCGCACCGCTTCGCGTTACGACACGCCCGTCATGGTGATCACAATTCCGCCGATCGGCACACCGGCGCGCCGGTCGGCCGCGCGACGGCGGGTGGACCGCCGGCCCGGGCTACCCTGTCCGTCATGACGAGCCCCCAGAACCGCCGCCCCGGCTCCGGCCGGCGCACCCACCGTGACCGGCACGGTCGCGGGCTGCGCGGGCGGCTGGTGCCGGCCACGGTGCCGCTGGCGCGGACGAAGGCCGAGGTCTTCGACGATCTGGTGCTCGACACGGTGGAGACGCTCGAACGCCGGTTCGCCAAGGAGCTGGCCGGGGTGGAGTTCGCGGTCGAGGACGTCCCGCCGGATCTGAACGTCTACGACTCGGACGTGCTGGAGGACGGCGAGGTGCCGCTGGCCCGGCTGCTGCCGGGGCGGCCCGGCCGCCAGGAGGTGCCGCCGCGGATCGTGCTCTACCGGCGGCCGCTGGAGTTCCGCGCGATGGACCGCGAGGACCTCGCCGACCTGGTGCACGACGTGATCATCGAGCAGGTGGCGAATCTGCTCGGCGTCGACCCGGACGAGCTGGCCTGACCGGGTCGGCCGGACAGGCGCCGCCACCCGGCCGGACGCGCCGGCCGGACGACGACCCGGGTCCGGGCGGCCCCCACCGCCCGTGGACCCGTACGTGGATCAGGCGGCGACCCGCCGCTTGAGCTTGCGCCGCTCCCGCTCGGAGAGGCCACCCCAGATTCCGAACCGCTCGTCGTGGCCGAGCGCGTACTCCAGGCATTCCGTCTTCACTTCGCACCGCGAGCAGATGCGCTTCGCCTCGCGGGTCGAGCCGCCCTTCTCGGGAAAGAACGCCTCCGGGTCGGTCTGCGAGCAGAGCGCTCGCTCCTGCCACTCCGGCGCGTTCCCGAGCAGGTCGGCCACCTCGAGCTGGCCGTCCATCGATTGCCTCCTTGTCGCGCACCGGCGTCATTCGCCGCTGCAACCCCCCACGCGAAAGGCGTGCCTGTCCGTACGGTCACCATTTGTTGCGTTCCGTGCGAACAACCCCATTCAAATTACACGCGTGTAATGCGTGCGCCGTCAAGCCAAACTTGATAATGGAGTCGCCCTCCCGACACGTCCGTGACGACCGCCCCGGTCGCCCGTAGCCTCGCAACCTGCCCTATCGATTCAGACCCCGGACGAGTAACGCCCTCCCCGGCGAGTTGCCGGAAGTTTTCTGCCGTGGCGCATCGCCGACAGGCCGGCCGGACGCCCCCGCCGGCCGCTCGTACCAAGATCAGAATTGGTGGGGCAAAGGGTAACCCGCTTCCCGCGGTACCGCCCGTCGAGCCGTCCAACGCCGACCGCGCCCCGTCCATCATGTGGACGAGGCGCGGGTTCCGGCGCGACTGACGGATCAGTCCAAGCGGGCTGGTGAGCTGGTGGGCCAAACGAATTCGGCGATCGACCCACCGGTGACCGAGATCGCGCCGGCGGACGTACTCTCGTCCCACCAGACGGTATACACACCCGCCTCCAGATCCGGGTAGACCGCACTGTGGAACACCCCGTCCCGGACGTGCCGCTCGCGTACGGCGGAGTGGGTCCGCGGGCCGTCGAGGTCCACGCGGCTGATCTCGATCTCCCGGCCGTGCAGGTCCCGCCCGGTGTGGATGATCAGCGCGCCCCGGTCCCCGCCGAGGTCGAGCACGACGCTGCCGACCTCCGACGGGCCGAGATCGTGATGGTGTGACATTCGCCGGCTCCCGTCAGGACTTCTTCGCCTGCGGGTTGCCGAACCCGTCGTACGGCGTGCCGAGGAACGGGAAGTCGGCCAGGAACGGCGCTGTCACGTCGGCCGCGCTCAGGCCCGGTGTCACCGCCGCCGCGGCGGCGTCCGGCCGGAACGTCTTGTCGACCAGCGGCACGGTCAGCCCGGCGATGGCGCGCAGCGCGATCGTCACCACGTCGTCGGCGGGACGGCGGCCGTTGGGGAAGCCGGCCAGGTCGCCGCCGAGCACACCGAACCGGTCCGGGGTACGGCTGGGCCGGATCGCCGTGTTCAGCCGCAGCATGTCCGCCTGCACGTCGCCGGTGGTGTTGGCGAAGCCGTCGATCAGTCCGGCCGGGACGCCGGTGAGCAGGATCGCCACCAGGTCGGCACGCGGCTTCTTGGACTTGTTCAGCGCGTCCAGATTGGGAAACACGCCCGGGTAGAGCGCCGGCAGCAGTCCGGCCAGCTCGGGCCGCTCCACGAACCCGGCGAACCGCTTGTCCTCCGACGGCGGCAGCGTGTTCCACACGTCCTTCCTGGACATCGGCACGATGACCTCGTTGAACAACGGGTTACCGAGTCGCGACACCTGCGTGAAGGGCCCGGCGGCGGTGTCGGCAGCGACCCGGTCCCCCAGCACCCGCACCTGTTGGCGGGACGCGCTGGTCCAGACCCCGATCGTCGAGGCACGGTCGGCGTAGCCGTAGCGGGACGCCTTGCGGCGTACCTGGCGCAGCGGCACCTGCACGGCGAGGCTGTGCACGTTGAGCCGGTCCAGCGCGTTCACCGGCTCGCCCTCGGTCCGGAACAGCTTCTTGCCGGCGACGTGCAACTGCTGGAACGGCCGCAGCGTGCCCAGGTCGAACACCGCGCCCAGGTCGACGAAGAAACCGTCGGCGCGTTGCCCGGCGAACACCTTCTCGCCGGTGGACAGCTTGAACGTCGCCTGCCGGACCAGGTTCTGGTAGTTCGGCGTGGACAGCGGGCCGACGTTGCACGGCGGGCAGGGCAGTTTGTGCGCCAGCACACGGGCGCGACCGTCCGCGATCCGGGTCAGCCGGTAGAACTGGCGCCGGTTCCAGTTCTTGCTCTCCAGCGACTCGATCGGCCCGGTGTTGTAGAGAAAACTGTTCTGGTTCGTGATCTCGGTAGTGAATTCGAAACGATAGGTGACGTCCGGATAACCGTCCCCGTCGTTGTCGATGTGAATCTCGTACCGGACGTCGTCACCGAACTCGAAGAAGTTCGGGCCGCCGGACGGAAGCTGCACCGGCACGTAGTTGGCGATCAACGTGACCGTGTCCGGCTGGCTCGGCGTGACGAACGCGTACAGGTCGGAACTGTCGGCGACCGGATCCTTGGCGATCTCCGGGGCCTCGCGGTGAGAGGACATGGCGGACGCACCTTCGTCGGGGGAACGGAAGTCGGAACCGGCGCCGGGAGCCCGCGCCGGCGGAGGGTGGGATCAGCGCCGGCCGGCGGCGCGCACCAGGCGGTCGGCCAGGCCGCGGTCGCGTACCTCGACCCGGTTGGCGCCGACGAAGACGTCCATGACGCCGGCCGCGGCGTCGCGGAGATGGACCACGATCGGCTCGTCGCGCCGGTTCGCCGTGGGGGCGTTCTGCGCGGCGGACAGGCCCGGCACGGTGAGGGCGGCGGCGCCCAGTGTCGCGCTCGCCGCGGCGGTGAGCGTCTGCCTGCGGGTCAACCGCGGCCAGGTCCGCCGTTTCGGCGCCTCGGTGGTCTCGTCAGTGCTCATCGGCAACCTTTCCGGACCGGCGCCGCAGCGCCGCAGCGGGCCGGGCGCCCGGACACCGCCGGGCCCCGGTTCGGGGTCACCGGCGGCGGTCCTCGCCGAAACCGCCGCCGGCATCCACAGGTACGGGCCGCGGCGGGGAAAGGTTCGACCTCAGGCGCGGGCGTGACCGTACGCGGTCGTCCGCTTGCGGAACGGCCTCCCCGCGGCGGTCGCGATGGCGCGCAACTGCTCCTCGGTACGGGCCGACCCGTTGCCCGAGCCGGCCATCCGGGAGATCGTCTCCTCCATCAACGTGCCGCCCAGGTCGTTGCAGCCGCCGCGCAGCATCTCCACGGTGCCCGCGTCGCCGAGCTTCACCCAGGAGCACTGGATGTTGTCGATCCGGCCGTGCAGCAGCAGCCGGGCCATCGCGTGCACCACCCGGTTCTCCCGCCAGGTCGGGCCCGGGCGGGCGATGCCGGCCAGGTAGATCGGCGCGTTCGTGTGCACGAACGGCAGGGCCACGAACTCGGTGAACCCGCCGGTACGGTCCTGCACGCCGGCCAGCACCCGGAAGTGGGCCAGCCACTGGCCCGGGTGGTCCACGTGGCCGTACATCATCGTGGAGCTGGACCGGATGCCCAGCTCGTGGGCCGTGCTCACCACCTCGACCCAGGCGGAGGCCGGCAGTTTGCCCTTGGTGAGCACCCAGCGCACGTCGTCGTCGAGGATCTCGGCGGCGGTGCCCGGGATGGTGTCCAGCCCGGCCTCGCGGAGCTGGAGCAGCCACTCCCGCACCGGCACGCCGGCCTTCGCGGCGGCGGTGACGATCTCCATCGGGGAGAACGCGTGCACGTGCATGTCCGGCACCCGCGCCTTGATCGCGCGGACGATGTCGGCGTAACCGGTCACCGGCATCTTCGGGTCGATGCCGCCCTGGAGGCACACCTCGGTCGCGCCCGCGGTCCACGCCTCCTCGGCCCGGTCGGCGACCTGCTCCAGCGAGAGCCGGAACGCGTCGGCGTCGCTCTCCCGCTGGGCGAACGCGCAGAACCGGCAGCCCACGTAGCAGACGTTCGTGAAATTGATGTTGCGGTTGACCACGTAGGTCACGTCGTCGCCGACCGCGTCCCGGCGCGCGTCGTCTGCGAGCCGGCACAGCTCGTCCAGCGCCGGGCCGTCCGCGCCGAACAGCGCCAGCGCCTCGGCCTCGTGCGCCGGCGTCAGCAGCGCCGCCGGGTCGTCAGCGGCGAGCCGCAGGCCCGCGCGCAGGTCGGCGTCCGCGCCACCACCCACTGGTACGCCGGCGCGCGCCTCCGGCGCCACCTTGCCGGCCACCTCGGCCCAGTCGCCGTAGACGCTGTCGAAGTCGCCCCGCCGGTCGTCGGTACGGCCGGTGACGTCGATGGTGACGTGCAGGTCGGTGCGGCCGCCGTACACCTCCTCCGGCTCCTGCCAGGGCCGTCCCTCCGGGCGGGCCGCCTCGACCGCGAGCCCGGTTGCCGGGTCGGCGAGCGCTGTGACGTGCGGCAGCAGGCGCGGATCGAGCCACGGCTCGCCCGCCCGGACGTACTCCGGGTAGACGGTCAGCCGCTCGCGCAGCGTGAACCCGGCACTCGCGGTACGCGCCGCCAGCTCGTCCAGGTGCGGCCAGGGCCGCTCCGGGTTGACGTGGTCGGGCGTGACCGGGGAGACGCCGCCCCAGTCGTCGATGCCGGCGCGCAGCAGCAGGTCGTACTCGCCCGCGATGAGGTTCGGCGGGGCCTGGATGCGGGCCTTCGGGCCGAGCAGCACCCGGGCCACCGCCACTGTGGCGGCCAGGTCGTGCAGCTCCGCGTCCGGCATGCCGCGCATCGCGGTGTCCGGCTTGGCGCGGAAGTTCTGCACGATCACCTCCTGGAGGTGGCCGTACTCCCGCATCGCCCGGCGGATCGCGAAGATCGCGTCGACCCGCTCGGCCCGGTCCTCGCCGATGCCGATCAGGATGCCCGTGGTGAACGGCACCCCGACCCGGCCGGCGTCGTCGAGCACCCGCAGGCGTACCGCGGGTTCCTTGTCCGGCGAGCCGTAGTGCGGGCCGCCGGGCTCGGACCAGAGCCGGGTGGCCGTGGTCTCCAGCATCATGCCCATGCTCGGCGCGACCGGCTTGAGTCGCTGCAGCTCCGACCAGGTGAGCACGCCCGGGTTCAGGTGCGGCAGCAGGCCGGTCTCCTCCAGCACCGCCACCGCGCAGGCGCGCAGGTAGTCCAGCGTCGAGTCGTAGCCCCGCTCGTCCAGCCAACGGCGGGCCGCCGGCCACCGCTCCTCGGGCCGGTCGCCGAGCGTGAACAGCGCCTCCTTGCAGCCCTGCGCGGCGCCCTCGCGGGCGATCGCCAGCACCTCGTCGCGTTCCAGGTAGGCGGCGGGCAGCCGGTGCGGCACGGTGGCGAACGTGCAGTAGTGGCAGCGGTCCCGGCAGAGCCGGGTCAGCGGGATGAAGACCTTCTTCGAGTACGTGACCACGCCCGGCCGCCCGGCGTCGCGCAGCCCGGCGTCGCGGATGTCGCCGGCGATCCGGAGCAGGTCGTCGAGCATCGGCCCGCGAGCGGCCAGCAGCGCGCTCGCCTCGCCGGCGTCGAGCGCCCGGCCGGTGGCGGCCCGCCCCAGTGCCCGCCGGATGCTCGCCTCGGTCGGTTCGGGCTCGCTGCGATCAACCATCCGCCCAGCCTAGGCGCTGCCGCACGGCCGGATGCCCGCCCCCGGTCGCGATCCGGGCAGCGGGACGAACCGGGTGGTCCCCCGCACAGCGGCGGGCGGGACGGTGCGGGCTGGTGGCGGGCCCGAGGTGGCGGCGGGCGACGATGCTCCGTCCCCCCCCGCCCGGACCTGAGCGGGGCTGGTTCGGGTCCTCGCGGTCGAACCGCTGGGTGCGCTCGTCGTCGGCGGCGGCCGACGGCGCGCCCGGCTCGGCGGACTGGCGCGGGATCGCCTGCGTCGGGTCGGCCGACGGCGGCTGGCCGAACGGCGGCGCCGACTGCGACGAGCCGTACTGCGGCGGCTGCTGCGGACCGGCGTACGGCACGCCGGACTGCGGGTCGGCGGACGGCGGGCCGGACTGCGGCGCATGCGGCGGGGCGGTGTTGAACGGCGGCGCCGACTGCGGCTGGCCATACGGACCGGGCTGCTGCGGCCAGCCGGGCGGCGGCGAGCCGGCCTGCGGGAAGCCCGGGCCGGGCTGCTGCGGGTAGCCGCCCGGACCGGGGTAGCCGCCGGGCTGACCCGGCTGCTGCGGCCAGCCGGGCTGGGCCTGGCCGTACACGCCCGGCTGCGGCTTGGGCTTCGGCACGTAGTAGAGCGTGCGCCAGATCTTGAACACCACGAACGCGGCGACCCCGAAGATCGCCAGCCACGCCACGCGGGTGAGCAGACCGAGGAACGCGTCCAGCACCTCACCGTCGGCGAGCCGGCCGACCAGCCAGATCAGGAACGTCAGCGCGCCGAACACGACGGACACGGCGTACTCGACGAGCGCCACCTGCGTGATCAGCTTGGCCTTCGGTACGACCGGGAGGATCGCGGTGGCGATCAGGACGGCGAGTAGCGGCAGGACCGTCGACTCCAGGCCGACGAAGGTGAAATACGTGCTCCCGGCCCGGCCGCTGGCCGTGCTGTAGTCGTCGATCGGCAGCAGGCGCACCAGGCCGACGAAGAGAAGCACGGCGTTGGCGCCGAGAAGGACGAGCGCTGCGAGTTCGCGCAACGGCTTGATCAACTGGCTGGCCTGCGCGGCGTCGCCGGACGCGGGCTCGGCGGGGCTGGTCACGGACTCCCCCAGGGGACGAAAGCGGACAGTTGCCGAAGTGAGCGTAGTCTCTCCGGCCACCGGACGATCGACGGCGGCGCGTGCGGAAGGATGGACGCCATGCGCATCGTGGTACTGACCGGCGGCATCGGGGGCGCCCGTTTCCTGCTCGGCGTGCGGGCGTACGCCCGCGAGGTGGGCGCCGAGGTGACCGCCGTGGTGAACGTCGGCGACGATCTGCTGCTGCACGGGCTGAAGGTCTGCCCCGACCTGGACAGCGTGCTCTACACGCTCGGCGGCGGCGCCGACCCGGAGCGCGGCTGGGGCCGGGCGGGCGAGACCTGGACGGTGAAGAACGAGCTGGCCGCGTACGGCGCGGAGCCGAGCTGGTTCGGCCTCGGCGACAAGGACGTCGCCACCCACCTGGTGCGCACCCAGATGATCAACGCCGGCTACCCGCTGTCCCAGGTGACCGAGGCGCTGGCGGCCCGCTGGCAACCGGGCGTACGGCTGCTGCCCGCCACCGACGACCGCCTGGAGACCCACGCCGTCGTCACCGACGAGCAGGGCCGGCGGGCGATCCACTTCCAGGAGTGGTGGGTTCGCCATCGAGCAGGCGTACCCACCGACCGGTTCGTCTTCGTCGGCGCCGACGCGGCGAAGCCCGCGCCCGGCGTGGTCGAGGCGATCGCCGCCGCGGACGTGGTGCTGATCGCGCCGAGCAACCCGGTGGTGAGCATCGCGCCGGTGCTGGCGGTGCCCGGTCTGCGCGAAGCGGTGACCGGCGGACCGGCCCCGGTGATCGGGGTGTCCCCGATCATCGGCGGCGCGCCGGTACGCGGCATGGCCGACCGCTGCCTCGCCGTGCTCGGCGTGGAGTGCAGCGCGGCCGGCGTGGGCGGCCTCTACGGCGCCCGGCCGGCGGGCGGCCTGCTCGACGGCTGGCTGGTCGCGCCGGAGGACGAGGGCACCGTGGTGCCGGACGTGACCGTCCGCGCGGCGCCGCTGCGGATGACCGACGAGGCGGCGACCGCCGCGATGGTGCGCGCCGCGCTGGAGTTGATGTGAGGCTGGAGATCCTGCCGGTGCAGGGCATCGGCGACGTGACCGAGGGCGACGACCTGGCGGCGCTGATCACCGGTGCGGCGCCCTGGCTGCGCGACCACGACGTCCTGGTGGTCACCAGCAAGATCGTGTCGAAGGCAGAGGGCCGGCTGGTCGACGTGCCGGCCGACGGCCCGGAACGGCTCGCCGAGCGGGACCGCATCCTGGCCGGGGAGACCGTCCGGGTGGTGGCGACGCGGGGCGCGACCCGGATCGTGCAGACCCACCACGGGTTCGTGATGGCTACCGCCGGCATCGACGCCTCGAACGTGGACAAGACCCGGCTGGTCCTGCTGCCCGTCGACCCGGACGCGTCCGCCCGGGCGCTGCGCGCCGCGCTGCGCGACGGGTACGGCCTCGACGTGGCGGTCATCGTCAGCGACACGATGGGCCGGCCGTGGCGCAACGGGCTCACCGACGTGGCGCTCGGGGTCGCCGGCATGCCGGCGATCCGCGACCACCGGGGCGAGGTCGACCCGTACGGCAACGAGCTGTTCGTCACCCAGATGGCGGTGGTCGACGAGCTGGCAGCGGCCGGTGAGCTGATCAAGGGCAAGTGCGACCAGGTGCCGGTCGCCGTGGTGCGGGGTTACCTCGCCGCGACCCGGGACGACGACGAGGGCGCCCGCACGCTGGTGCGCGACGCCTCGATGGACCTGTTCTCGCTCGGCACGGCCGAGGCGCGCGCCGCCGGTCTGCGGGCGGCGGCGACGCTCGCGGACCGGGTCGGCCCCGAGCCCGCCGATGCGGACGCGGTGCGGCGGGCGATCGAGGCGGTGGCCGACGTGGTCGCGCCGGGCACCGTCTTCACCCACGTCACCGACGACGAGGTACGCGACGGACTGGCCGCGACGGTGCCCGGCTGGCCCGCCTCGGCCACCGGCCTGCTGCTCGGCGCGGCGCCCACCCCGGTGGACCGGGCGGACCTGGTCCGGTTCGGCGCGGATTTGCAGCGCCTGCGCGCCGCGCTGGCCGCGGAGGGGATCGACTCGACGTTGCTCCCGCCCCCGTCCGGCAGCGCCGCGAGCGCCACGCTGGCGCTCTGACTCCGGCGGGCGTGCTCAGGCGTCGAGGACGGCCCGGCCCAGCGGGGTGAGCGTGTGCAGGACGGTGTTGCGGTCACGCTGGCTGACCAGCAGTCCCGCGTTGCGCAGCACCGTGGTGTGCTGGCTGGCCGCGGCGGCGGAGATGCGCAGCCGGCGGGCCATCTCGCCGGTGGTGCAGCCGTCGTCGGCGGCCTGGAGCACCCGGGAGCGGGTACGGCCGAGCAGGGCGGCGAGCGCCTCGCCCTGCGGTGACGCGGCGGCGCCGGACGCGGGCGTCAGGCCGGCGAGCCGGTCCACCGGGTAGACCAGCACCGGCGGCAGCGTCGGATCGACCAGCGCCACCGGCGTACGCGAGCAGAAGAACGACGGCACGAGCAGCAGCCCCCGGCCGTCCAGGTGCAGTTCCCGCGTGTCCGGGTAGTCGAGCACCTCCAGCACGCCCGAGACCCAGCGCATGTTCGGCCGCAGGCTGGCCAGCAGCCCTTCGGCGCCCCCGTCGAGCATGGCGCGCGCACGCCGGGCCCGGTCCGCCTCGACCGCCGCCTGCACCCGGGCCCAGTAGGGCGTGACCGCCAGCGACTGGTAGCGGGCCATGGCGTCGGTGAGGTGGTGCAGCGTCGCGGGCTCACCACGGGCGAGCGCACTGGCCGACGACGGCAGCGCTGTCTCCCCGGCCAGCCGCGTCAGGTCGCGGCGCAGCATGTCCACAGGGGTGCCCCGGACGGCGTCCAGCCCGGCCTCGATGCCCTCCCGGCTGGCGGACGGGGTGAGGAAGTCGGGGAAGTAGCCGCGCGGCGGGTTGAGCGCGAGCAGCAGCCGGTACTGCTCGGCGTCGGTGTCGGTCCGCAGTCCGTGCGCCACGGTGCGCCGCCACGTGGTCATCATCGGGTCCCGGCTGCGCCCCTGGAGCAGGTGCAGGCTGAGGACCAGCTCCCAGAGCGGGTCCGCGGCCGGTGCGACCCGGGTCCGCAGGACGTCCTCGCCCGAAAAAATGATCTTCAACATGGATTGCTCCCGTGCGGACGGCGGGGGTGCCAGCCACACTTCGCACTGTACCTGCCGGCACTAATCTCCATCTTTAAGCGTCAGGTGAAAAACCTCGACGGCGGGTGGGCGGGTTGGGCAAACTCTCTGTTGCCTGCCGACGCCGGGGCGCAACATCGACCCGGACGCCGGCTGACGGGCGTGGCCGGGTGGCACCACGAGGGTCTGCGACTTCAGTCGCAGGGGTGCCGCCCGGCCCTCGCTCATCCGATCCAGAGCGCCACCCGATGGTCCTCGTCGGTGACGTAATAGCAGCGTCCCGCCAGCTCGGCCAGCCCCTCCACATGGTGGAACGGCGCCAGCTCCGCGACCACCTCCCCCGCCACCAGGGCGTCCCCGCCCGCGTCGTGCCGGAACCGCACGTGCCGGGAGGTCACCTCACCGCCGTGCGGGTGGTCGTCAAGCAGCACCGAACCCTTGCCCAGCGCGTCGATCGACCCGGTCACCGCCGCGTAGCCGCCGTCGCCGGTCGGCGTAATCGCGCGGAAGCCGGCGAGCGCGCCGGGCGGCGTCACCCCGGTCAGCGCGTACGCCCCGAGCGCCCGCAGGTCACCCGAGTGCTCCGGGTCGTCGAACATCTCCGGTACGCCGGCCAGCTCGACGTAGACCGGCTCCCCCGCGGCGGTCACCGGGAACCGCAGGCCCAGCAGCGCCGTACCGGCCGGGGTGAACGCCGCCGCCTCCACGTTGACCGGCAGGTCGTCGGCGGCCAGCCGGGTCACCCAGCTCTTGGCGCGGGCGGTGCCCCGGGCCAGCGTCTCCACGATGAACCGCTCCCGGACCCGGTCACCGGCCGGCAGCAGCGTCAGCGGGGCGGCGGCGAGCGCGTCGTTCACCGCCCGGTGCAGCCGGAAGCGGTTGCGCACCACGTGCACCGGCAGCGGCCCGGCCACCGCGTCGTCCTCCCGGAACCGGGCCACGAACGCGCGCCGGGGCCGCAGCGGGCCGCGCTTGGACCCGAAGTGCGAGCCGAAGACGTACACCCAGCCGTCGTGGTGGGCCAGCGCCTCGCCGTCCTCGGTGCGGCCGTTCTCCGGGCCCGCGTCGGCGGCCACGTGGTGCGCCTCCCAGTGGCCGTCGTCGCGTTCCAGCAGCAGCGCCAGGCACTGCTCGACCGGCCCCTCGTCCAGCACGGTCCAGAAGCCGCGGCGCGCGCCGTGCGCCCGCAGCAGCGCGGCCGACCGCACCGGCAGGAGGTCGCTTGCTTCGTTCCCGGCCACCAGGAACTCGACGAGTCGCAGGGTCACCGCGCCAGGGTACGGAGACGGCGCTCGTAGAGTGTCCGGGTGCCCGACCTCACCTCGTACACCGAACTGCACGCCGACGCCGTCGCGACGCTGAGCCGCTGGACGGCGACCAGCCCCGCCGCCGGCGCCGCCCGGGACCGCACGCTGGCGCTGCTGGCCGACGGGCCGGTCGCGATGAGCCGGACGCACCGCGCCGGGCACGTCACGGCGAGCGCGCTGGTGCTCGACCCGGACGGCCGGGTGCTGCTCTGCCTGCACGGCAAGATCCGCAGGTGGATGCAGCTCGGCGGGCACTGCGAGCCCGGCGACCGGACGCTCGCGGCCGCCGCTCTGCGCGAGGCCACCGAGGAGTCCGGCATCACCGGCCTGACCGTCGAGCCGGAGCCGATCGACGTGGACATCCACGAGGTCACCTGCCAGGGCGGGTCGTTCCACTACGACGTCCGGTACGCCGCCCTGGCCCCGGCGGGCGCGGTCGAGCGGGTCAGCGCGGAATCCGAGGCGCTCGGCTGGTTCACGCCGGACCGGCTGCCCGAGCCGCTCGCCCACGCCACCGCCCAGCTCGTGCCGCCGGCGCTCGCGGTGCTGGCCCGCCACGCCGGCGGCTGAGCGCGCCGGTACCGCGCCGCGCCGCCGGACGCGTGCCCCCTCCGGCGGCCCGGCGGATCAGACCAGGCCCTCCTCGCCGCGTTCCTTCAGCTCGTCCACGATCTTCTTCACGTCCTGCGCGCGGTCGCGCGGGCAGACCAGCAGCGCGTCCGGGGTGTCCACGACGATCAGGTCGTGCACCCCGACGGTCGCCACCAGCCGGCCGGAGTGCGGCACCACCACGGTGCCTGTGGTGTCGTGCAGCAGCACGCCCGGCTTGGCGTCCCCGCCCAGCACCACGTTGCCGGCGCCGTCGGCGGGCAGCACCTCGCCGAGCGTGTGGAAGTCACCCACGTCGTTCCAGCCGAAGTCGCCGGGCACCGTACCCACCCGGCCCGCAGTCGCCGCGCCCTCCATCACCGCGTAGTCGACCGAGATCCGGGGCAGCGTCGGCCAGATCCGGCCGAGCACGTCGTCCTGCTCCGGGGTGCCCCAGGCCGCCGCGATGGCGGTGATCCCGGCGTGCAGCTCCGGCTGCTGGCGGGCCAGCTCGGACAGGAAGACGTCCACCCGCCAGACGAACATGCTGGCGTTCCAGAGGTGCCGCCCGGAACGGACGTACACCTCGGCCACCTCGGCGGCCGGCTTCTCCTTGAACTCGCGTACCGGGCGCAGCGTGCCGTCACCCACCGGCTCACCGGTCTCCAGGTAGCCGTAGCCGGTCTCCGGACGCGTCGGGGTGATGCCCACAGTCATCAGCAGCCCCTGCTCCGCGCCCCGGATGGCCTGCCGTACCACCTCGGCCAGCCGGGCCGGGTCGCCGATCAGGTGGTCGGCGGCGAACGAGCCCATCACCGCGTCCGGGGTCCGGGTGGCGATCACCGCCGCGGCCAGCGCGATCGCGGCGCAGGAGTCGCGCGGCGACGGCTCGACCAGGATGTTCTCCTCCGGCAGGCCAGCCAGTTGCCGAGCCACCGCCGCGGCGTGCGCGGCACCGGTGACCACGAGCGTGCGCTCCGGAGTGGTCAACGGCGACAACCGGTCGACAGTGGCCTGCAACAGCGAGGCGGCGGTGCCGGTCAGCGGGTGGAGGAATTTGGGATGGCCGGCACGGGACAACGGCCACAACCTCGTGCCGCTGCCGCCCGCCGGGATGACGGCGTAGAACATCAGCACATCATGCCCGAAGCGGGCGAGCCGTCACGGTCGGTCGCCCGGGACCGGCAGCCGGCGCTCAGGACCGGGCCCGTCGCCACGCCGCGATGTGGACCTCGGCGCTGGACTCCCAGGTGAACTCCTTGGCCCTGTCGAAACCGGCCTTGGCCAGGGACAGCCGCCGCTGCTCGTCGTCCAGCAGGGCGGCCAGGTCGGTGGCGATCTGGTCCGGGTCCTCGCTGGTGTAGGCCACCGCGTCGCCGCCCACCTCGGGCAGGGACAGGCGCGGCGTGGTGAGCACCGGGGCGGCGCACGCCATCGCCTCCAGGATCGGCAGGCCGAAGCCCTCGCCGTACGAGGGGTAGGCCGCCACCAGCGCGCCGCCGAGGAAGCCGGGCAGGTCGGCGTAGCGCAGGTAACCCGGGCGCAGCAGCCGCAGGTGCGACGGGACCTCGGCCACCGCGCGGTCGATGTCGTCGTCGTGGCCCTGGCCGCCGGCCACCACCAGCGCGGGCGGGTTCGGCCGGTCGGCCACCGCCCGGGCCCAGCCTCGGATCAGGTTGGGTACGTTCTTGCGCGGCTCCTTCGCCCCGAGGAACGCGATGTAGCTGCTGTCGCCGAGGCCCAGGCGGGCCCGGACACGTGCCTTCTCCTCGTCACCGGGCGCGTGGAACGCGTCCTGGTCGACGCCGTGGTAGGCGACGTCGATCCGGGTCGGGTCGGCGTCCAGCAGCCGGATCAGCTCGTCGCGGGTCGCCTTGCTCGGCACGATCACCCGGCCGGCCCGGCGCAGCGACGTCTTGATCGCGCTGCGGAAGAACGTCCGGCGCGACTTGTCGTAGTGCTCCGGCTCGGTGAAGAAGGTCGCGTCGTGCACGGTCACAGTCACCGGGCAGCCGGCGCGCAGCGGGCAGGTGTAGAACGGCGAGTGCAGCACCTCGGCGCCGACCTGCTGGGCCAGCAGCGGCAGGCCGGTCTGCTCCCAGGCCAGGCGCGCCGGCCGGTGCGCGACCGCCGCCGGGGCGGGGATCACCTCCGCGCCGGGCAGCATCCGGGTGTAGCGCTCCAGGTCGGTGCGGAGGCTGACCACGGCCAGGTCGACGCTGGTGCCGCAGACCCGGCCCAGCGCGCCGAGCAGTCCGTCGACGTATCTACCGACGCCGCCACGGTCGGCGGGGACACTCGTGGCGTCGATGAGAACGCGGGGCGGGCGACCGGCGGTCACGGGGCGACTCCTCAGGTGGCGCAGTTGTGGGGAAGAACACTCTCGGCAAGCCTACGCCGGGCCCGGCGGAAGGCGCTGACCGCGACCCGACGGTACGCCGACTTGTCGTTGTCATCGAGTACGCACGCGGGGCGCGTATCGTTCGCGCCGATGGCCGACAACATTGCCCGGGTGTTCGCCGACGCGATCGCGACCGACCCCACCCGACCGCTGCTGACCTGGTACGACGACGCCACCGGCGAGCGCACCGAACTTTCCGGCGCCACGCTCGCGAACTGGGTGGCGAAGACCGCGAACCTGCTCACGGACGAGGTGGGCGCCGCGCCCGGCGACACGGCCGGGGTGCTGCTGCCGCCGCACTGGCAGACCGCCGCAGTGCTGCTCGGCTGCTGGTCGGCGAAGCTGACGGTGGCCGGCACGCCGGGGCCGGTGGAGGCGCTGTTCGTGGCTGTCGACCGGGTCGACGAGGCGGCCGGGTGGCCGGCCGGCGAGCGGTACGCGCTGGCGCTCGACCCGTTCGCGCTGCCGATGCGGCAGGTGCCGGCTGGCTGCACCGACTTCGTCGGGGCGGTACGCGGGCACGGCGACCACTTCACGCCGTACCCGGCCGCCGGGGACGGGGACGCGGCGCTGCTGGCCCGCGCGCGGGCGCGGGCGATCGAGCTGGGCCTGACCCAGGGCGACCGCCTCCTGGTAGACGTGACCACCCACCCCGACCCGGTCGACTGGCTGCTCACCCCGCTCACGGCAGGCGCGAGCGTGGTCGCGTGCGCCCACCCCGACCCGACCCGCCTGCCTTCCCGCGCCGAAACCGAGAAGACCACCCACACCCTGCGCTGACCCTCCAGCGTCAGCGCGGGGAGACGGGGGTGTCGGTGGTGGCCCGACGCTGGGCCAGGGCGGCGAACGCCGTCAGGGACTCGGGGTTGGCCAGGGCGCCCTTGGCCGCCGCGCTGTCCACCGGGGTACCCGTCAGGATCTTCTTGACCGGCACCTCCAGCTTCTTCGCGCTCAGCGTGCGGGGCACGGCCCGGACCTGGTGGATCTCGTCCGGCACGTGCCGCGGCGACAGCGCCGTACGCAGCTCCCGGCAGATCTTCTTACGCATGTCGTCGTCGAGTTCCAGGCCCTCGGCCAGCACCACGAACAGCAGCAGCTCACCCGCGCCGCCCTCGTCGTCCTCCAGGTGCACGACCACCGAGTCGACCACCTCGTCCAGCCCCTCGACCACGGAGTAGAACTCGGCGGTGCCGAGGCGTACGCCGCCCCGGTTGAGCGTGGCGTCGGACCGGCCGGTGATCACGCACCCGCCGCGCTCGTTCACCGTGATCCAGTCGCCGTGCCGCCACACCCCGGGATAGACCTCGAAGTACGCCTCCCGGTAGCGCGCGCCGTCCGGGTCGTTCCAGAACCCGACCGGCATGCTCGGCATCGGCTCGGTGATCACCAGCTCGCCGAGCTGCCCGATCACCGCGCTGCCGTCGGCCGAGCGGGCCTCCACCTTCGCGCCCAGCGCCCGGCAGGCGATCTCCCCCGCGTACACCGGCAGCAGCGGCACGCCGCCGACGAACCCGGTGCACACATCAGTGCCGCCGGACAGCGACTGGAGCTGAAGGCGGTCGCTCACGTTCTCGTACACCCAGGTGAAGCCCTCGGCCGGCAGCGGCGCGCCGGTCGAGCCGAGGCCGCGCACCGCGGACAGGTTCGCGACCTCGCGCGGGAGCAGGCCGGCCTTGCGGCAGGCCAGCAGGAACGGCGCGGACGTGCCGAAGTACGTGGTGCCGGTGTCGGCGGCCAGCCGCCACAGCGCACCCAGGTCGGGGTGGCCCGGGTTGCCGTCGAACAGCACGATCGCCGCGCCCACCGCCGGGCCGGAGACCAGGAAGTTCCACATCATCCAGCCGGTCGTGGTGAACCACAGGAACCGGTCGGACGGACCCAGGTCGTGGTGCAGCGCCAGCATCTTGAGGTGTTCCAGCAGGATGCCGCCGTGGCCGTGCACGATCGGCTTGGGCAGGCCCGTGGTGCCGGAGGAGTAGAGCACGTAGAGCGGGTGGTCGAACGCCACCGGCGTGAACGTCAACGGCTCGTCCGTCGGCGCCGCCAGCTCCGCCCACGGCAGCGCGCCGTCGGGGGCCGGGCCGTCCGGATCGAGGTACGCGACGGCGACCGTGTGCCGCAGCGACGGCAGCGCGGCCCGGATCGCGGCCACCTCGGCGCGCCTGTCGACAGGCTTGTCGCCGTACCGGTAGCCGTCCACGGCGACCAGGACCGTCGGTTCGATCTGCTGCCAGCGGTCGGTGACGCTGCGGGTGCCGAACTCGGGCGCGCAGGAGGAGAAGATCGCGCCCAGGCTGGCGGTGGCGAGCAGCAGTACGTACGTCTCCGGGATGTTCGGCGCGTACGCGGCCACCCGGTCACCCGGTCCCACGCCGAGGCGGCGCAGCCCGGCCGCCACCCGGCGGACCCGCTCGCGCAGCTCGGCGGCGGTGAGCGTCTCCGGCGCGCGCGTCTGACCGTGCGCGATCACCGCCGGGTCGTCGTCGCCCAGACCCGGCATGCGCAGCACGTTCTCGGCGTAGTTGAGCGTCGCGCCGGGGAACCAGCGGGTGCCCGGCATGGCCCGGTCGGTGAGGGTCGCCGTCGGCGGGGTGTGCGCGACCACCTGGAAGTAGTCCCAGATCGAGCGCCAGAACGCGTCCAGGTCGGTCACCGACCACTGCCACAGCGCGTCGTAGTCGGCGAACTCCAGCCCGCGGTGCTCGGCCAGCCAGCGCAGGTAGTCACCGATCCGGGACCGCTCCCGCACATCCGCCGGCGGCGTCCACAGCACGTCAGCCACTGTTCCACCCTCCCCTGGGCCCGCCACGACGGTGTGCCGGAGCCGTGGCGCCATCTTGCCCTACCTCGTGCCGCCATTGTCCGCGCCGGGTGCGCCGTACGGGGCGTGCCCCGCCCACACCCCGCACCCCGCACCGGTGTGGGCGGGCACCCGTCAGCCGGCGCGGTGGGCCTGGATCGCGCGGCGCCGGGCGAGCCGGTGCGCGCGCCGGATCTCGGCCTCCCGGAAGCGGCGCTCGTCGTCCGGCGTCTCGGGCAGCACCGGGCGGACCTGCCGGGGCGTGCCACCCACGTCGACGCCCACGAACACCAGGTACGCGGTGGCGACCCGGACCGGCTCCTCCTCGGCCGAGTCCCAGCGCTCGGCGACCACCTTCACCCCGACCTCCATCGAGGTCTGGCCGGTCCAGTTGATCTGGGCGTGGGCGTGCACCAGATCGCCCACCCGGACCGGCTCGGAGAAGACGATCTCGTCGATGGACGCGGTCACCGCAGTGCCGCCGCTGTGCCGCGCCGCGGCCGCTCCGGCAACGTCGTCCACGAATTTCATCAGTACCCCACCGTGCACGGTCCCGTACAGATTGACATCGACCGCGGTCATGATGCGACTGAGCGTGACGCGGGAGTACGAGGTCGGCTTACCCGGCGGGACCGCGGGATGATCTGTCATGCCGGAAACGGTACGGTGCGCGGATGCGACATCTCTGGAGCTTCCTCGCCGGGTTGGCGGTGGCGCCCGTCACCTGGGTGCTCGTCACGCTCGGTCAGGACGGATCTGAGCGGACCGTCGACCGCTGGGTGGAGATCGGGACGTACAGCACGCCGAACCTGATCGAGCCGGCCGTCTATCTGGGCGTCGCCGGCATCCTGCTCGGCCTGCTCGGCACGTTGCGCTTCTCGCCGTTCGGCCCGCTGGCGGCCGGTCTGCTACTCGCGGTCCCGTACCTCGGGCTGTTCGTCGCGCCGTTCAGCGTGCGGGACCGGGTGCCGGACGACCTGAAGCTGCTCGGTGACCCGCTGCCGCTGCGCGACCCGCTGGACAACGGCACGCTGTTCCTCATCGGGGTGCTGCTGCTGATGGCCGTGTTCAGCACGAGCCGCTGGCGGCGTCCCGCCACACCCGCGACGGCCGAGGCGGAGCTGACCCCGGCCGTCACACCGGTGGAGCACAAGCCGACGCTCACCGACTGGCCGCCGGTGCCGGCGAAGGACCCGGACACGCCGCCGCTCACGCTGGCGTACCCCGAGTCCTCCACCGAACCGCTGCCCCGCCGCACCGGCGGCGAGTCGCCGTGGTCCGCGCCCCCGCGCGGCGCGGGCCGGCCGGAGGGCACCGAGAGCCGTTGAACGAGCTCGGGCGGGCGGGCCGGTGCTCACCGG
>NZ_JBXUOV010000012.1:0-68502 GCF_057196585.1 Micromonospora sp. ATLC20 | reverse complement strand
CGCGCCGCGTCGCGCGCGCCGCGCGCGCCCCCCCGCGCGCGGCGCCGCCCCCCCCCCCCCCCCCCCCCCCCCCCCCCCCCCCCCCCCCCCCCCCCCCCCCCCCCCCCCCCCCCCCCCCCCCCCGCCGGCGGTCACAACGGCCCGAACACGTCGCCCGGGTCGGCGTCCAGCGAGAGCGTCTCCAGCACGGTGAGCAGCTGCCGTTCCTCGTACCGGAAGTGCGACTCCATGATCGCCGCCACGCCCTCCAGGTGCCGGGCCAGTTCCCCGGGCGGGGCGTCGCGGGCCACCGCCGCGCTCAGCCCGGTCAGCAGGTACCCGATCATCGAGTGGTCCTGCCGCAGCCGGTCCAGCGTGCCGCGCAGCTCCGGATGCCGCGCGGCGATCGCCGGGAAGAGGCTGTGGTCCTCGCCCTCGTGATGCGCGGTGAGCGCCGCGCAGAACCCGTGGCAGAACAACAGCAGCTCATGTGTCGCCGGGCGGGCCGGCTCACCGTCGGCGAGCGCCCGCCGGGTCACCGCCAGCGCCTCGCGCAGCCGCTCGTGGACGGCGCGCATCTCCCGGCTCCAGGCCACCAGCCTGGTCTGTTCGCCCTCAGCCACGTGGCAAGGGCGAAGGGACGACGAGTGTCATCGTCGTGCTCCCTTCGATCCGGCGCCTCCATGCCTGACACGGTCTGCCACCGGCACGCGACGCTGCGCGGAGCCTAACCGGCGGCGCCGGGAGCGATCAAGTAGTGCCAGCGCTACCCCGGCTCGGTAGCTGGCGGGATGGAGCGCGGGACCGGTTCTGGCGAGGCTTGAGCCCGTACCCGTTCACCCCGTCGAGGAGTTCCCATGACCCGCCGTACCTTCCCGGTCGCAGTCGGCGCCGCGGCCGTGCTCACCGTCACCGCGCTGGGTGTGCCCGCCGCGTCCGCCACCACCACCGACGCCCGGCGTCCGGCCGCCGACGCGGTCCAGCAGCGGCTGGACGGCCTGATCGCCCAGCACGGCTTCCCCGGGGCGCTGGCCTCCGTACGCCGCGACGGCCGGGTGCGCGACTACACCGCCGGGGTCGGTGACCTGCGCACCGGCGCCGGAATCCCCCGCGACGCCCGGGTGCGGATCGGCAGCAACACCAAGACGTTCACCGCCGTGGTCGTCCTCCAGCTCGTCGGCGAGGGCCGCGTCGACCTGGACGCCACCGTCGAGCGCTACCTGCCAGGCATGGTGCGCGCGAACGGCAACGACGGGCGGCGGATCACCGTACGTCAGCTGCTGCAACAGACCAGCGGCCTGCCCGACTACGACGAGGTCGTGTTCAGCGAGGCGCAGGACCTGGTGGACCGCCGCAGCGACTACTTCGACCCGCGCCGGCTGCTGGACGAGGCACTCACCCAGTCGCGGCGCTTCCCGCCGGGTCAGAGGTGGGAGTACAGCAACACCAACTTCGTGCTGGCCGGGCTGATCGTCGAGCGGGTCACCAAACGCCCGGTCGGCGAGGAGATCACCCGGCGGATCATCGAGCCGCTGCGGCTGCGTGACACGTACTGGCCGCAGACCGGCGAGCAGGACCTGCCGGGGCGTCTGCCGCGCGGATACGTCGCGGTGGAGCCGGGCGCGCCGTGGATCGACGTGACCCGGATGGACCCGTCGCTGGGCTGGGCCGCCGGTCAGCTCGTCTCGACCCCGTCGGACCTGCGGACGTTCTTCGAGGCGCTGCTGGCGGGCAAGCTGCTCAAGCCCGCTCAGCAGGCGGCGCTGACGCGCACGGTGCCGGCACCCGACTTCGAGCCCACCGGGGTGTGGGAGTACGGCCTGGGCATCGCCCGGCACGAGCTGCCCTGCGGCGGCCACGCCTGGGGGCACGGCGGCGACATCCAGGGCTTCCAGACCCGCAACCTGGCCACCACGGACGGGCGCAGCGCGGTGGTCGCGGTGACCGCGCTGCCGACCGGCCTGGAGATGCTGGAGGCGGTCACCAGCACCGTCGACGCGGCCCTGTGCGGCACCGGCCGCTGATCCCCGGTTCACCGCACGCGCGCCGCCTCCCGCGAGGCGGCGCGCGTGCGTACGTCTACCGCCGGCCGTCGAGGTAGCGCAGCACGGCGGTGACCCGGCGGTCGGCGCGGTCGTCCGGCGGCAGGCCGAGCTTCGCGAAGATGCTGCGGATGTGCTTGTGCACCGCGCCGTCGGTGACGAACAGCCGTTCCGCGATCGCGCCGTTGCCCAGCCCCTCGGCCATCAGCGCCAGCACCTCGTGCTCACGCGGCGACAGCTCGGCCAGCGCGGTGTCCGGCCGCCGGTTGCGGGCAAGCAGTTGCCCGACCACCTCGGGGTCGATCACGCTGCCGCCGTCCGCGACGCGGTGCAGCGCGGCGAGGAACTCCTCGACCCGGCCCACCCGTTCCTTGAGCAGGTAGCCGAGCCCGGAGGCGCCGACCGAGAACAGCTCGGTGGCGAACGCCTGCTCGACGTACGCCGACAGGACCAGCACCGCGAGGTCCGGCAGGCGGCGGCGGGCCTCGACCGCGGCGACGATGCCCTCGTCGGTGTGCGTGGGCGGCATCCGCACGTCGACGATCGCCACGTCCGGCCGGTGCTCGTCCACAGCGGTCAGGAACTCCCCCGGCGTGCCGGCGGTGGCCACCACGTCCAGGTCCTCGGCGCGCAGCAGCAGCGCCAGCCCTTCGCGCAGCAGCGCGTCGTCCTCGGCGATCACGATCTGCATGGCAGCTCCACGTGCATCCTCGTCGGTCCTCCCGGTGGACTCGTCAGCGTCATCCGCCCGTCGTACGCCTCGACCCGGCGGCGGATGCCGGTCAGCCCGGAGCCGCGCGTCTCGTCGGCGTCCCCGCGCCCGTCGTCGGTGACCGTCACGAGCAGCCGGTCCCCCTCCCGGCGCACGGCGACGTCCACCGCGCTCGCGCCGCTGTGCCGGACCACGTTCGTCAGCGCCTCGGCCACCACGAAGTACGCGGTGGCCTCGACCGACGCCGCGCAGCGCACGTGGACGTCCACCGACAGGCGGCACGGCACCGCGCACTCCGCGGCGAGTCCGTCGAGCGCCCCGGCCAGGCCCCGGTCGCCGAGCACCGGCGGCAGGATGCCGCGCACCACCGTACGCAGCTCGCCGAGCGCCTGCTCGGCCGCGTTCTGCGCGCGTTCCAGGATCTCGTCGGCGCGGGCCGGGTCACGGCGTACCGCCCGCCGCGCGGCGCCGAGCAGCACGTTCACCGCGACCAGCCGGTTCTGCGTGCCGTCGTGCAGCGAGCGTTCGATCCGGCGCAGCTCCACCGCGTGGGCGTCGAGCGCGGCGGCCCGGGTGGCGGTGAGTTCGGCGACCCGCAACGACAGGTCGAACCCGGGCGGCGGGGGCAGCAGCCGACGGCCCGGCCGGGCCTGGATCCGTGCGAGCGCCGGGCCGGTCGTGACCGCGAGGACCAGCCAGCCGACCCCGAGCACGGCGACCGTCAGCGCGTCGCCGAGCCCGTCGATGTGCCACCAGCCGAGGCCGGGCGCGCCGGCCTCCGGCGGCACCAGCCGGTACCAGAGCGGGAACGTCATGTCCTGCACGGCGTAGATCGGCAGTGCGAGTGCGATCAGCCCGGCGCCGAAGCCGAGCGTTCCGTGGAGGGCCACCCAGCGCAGTTCCCGCCGGACGACCGGGTCGCGCAGTGCCGGGCGCACCCCGGCCGGCGCCGGGCCGGGCGCCGGGATCGGCGGCCCCCACCGGGACAGCCGGGCGCGTTCCCGGTCGGCCACCGACCGCACCGCCTGGAGCAGCCCGGGTACGAGCAGCAGCCCGACCCCGCCGACGCACGCCGCCGCCACCACGAGCGTCCCGAGCAGCACGCCGAGCGCCAGCACGGCGGTGCCGAGCCCGCCGACGAGGTGCTCCAGCGCGGTCACCGCAGCACGGAACCGCCCGCGTACGTACTCCATCCCCGGCCCACCCCCGGCCGTCACGATAGGTCACCGCCGTCGCCGTGCGTCAGGGCCGGGGGCGGAAAGTACAGCCTGCTGTACCCCGGTTGTCGTGCTGGCGGGATCGTTGCCGGCCGGCCGCGCGCCTAACGTTCAGGTGCAAGGACATCACCCGAGGAGGCAGCCGTGAACGACCTGGACCGTACCGCCGAGACCACCGCCGCGACGACGCCCGTCACCCGGATGCGCCCGCTGCTCTGGCTGGTGCTCGTCGTCGGCGTGGTGGCGAACGTGACGCTGTCGAACGTCCTGGACAACCCGTGGGCCGGTTCGGCCTTCGGCGTGCTGGCGCTGGCGTCCGGCGTGGCCCTTGCCATGAACCACTACCGCAACCGCTGATCCGTCGCCGGCCGGGCGCCGGACAGCCGGGCAGGGCGGGCCGTGAGAACGCGGCCCGCCCTGCGGCGCGTGCGCCGCAGGTGAGCGCGCCACGCTCGCGTCAACGCTGCGGATCGATTGACAGTCAGCTATGTGAACGCCAGGCTAGGGAACGTTGTTAGCGTTAACGCGGCCGTCATCTCCCCGCAGAGAAAGGCCCTCCCGTGCCCCTCACCCGACGCGCGTTCACAGTCGGCGCCCTGTCCGCCGCTGCCGCCGCCACCGGCGCGCTCAGCCGGCCCCGCGGCGCGCTCGCCGCCCCGAACACCGCCTACGCGATGGCCTACTTCACCGAGACGCCGAACGGACTCGGCGCCGACTACGGCCTGCACCTGGCCGTCAGCCGGGACGGCCTGAACTGGACCCCGCTGAACCAGAACAACCCGGTGGTCACCCCGACCGCCGGGCAGCTCGGCCTGCGCGACCCGTTCGTGCTGCGCAAGACCGACGGCACCTTCGTGGTGCTCGCGACCGACCTCAAGGGCACCAACTGGGGGCTGACCAGCCAGTACCTGCACGTGTGGGATTCGGCCGACCTGACCGCGTTCACCGGCTACCGGCGCATCCGGATGCACACGCTCGACACCCACACGTGGGCGCCGACCGCGTTCTGGGACGCCGCCCGCGGGCAGTACGCCATCGTCTACTCCGCCAACAACGGCCGGGACGTACTGTTCGTCAACTACACGAGCGACTTCCGCACCGTCAGCGCGCCGCAGGTCTACTTCAGCCCGGGCTTCGGTGTGCTCGACGGCGACGTGGTGGTCGACGGCGGCACCACGTACCTCTACTACAAGAACCTCGACGACGGCTACCTGTACGGCGCCCGCTCCACCACCGCCGCGCCGAACAGCTTCACCACGTACACCAGCGGGCTGCGGCAGGGCAACGCGATCGAGGCGCCGCTGCTGCTGCGCACGAACGAGGGCGGCTGGCGGCTGTGGGGCGACTCGTTCAGCCCGGTCAACAACGACTACTACGCCTGGTCCACCACGACCATCTCGGGCAACTCGTGGACGCCGCTGAACCAGCGCGACTACACCCCGCCGCTGAACTCCAAGCACGGCTCGATGATCGGCATCAGCGACGCCGAGTACGCCGGCCTGGTCAACCGCTGGGGCACGCCGAACTGGGTCCGGCTCAAGTCGTCGAACCTGCCCGACCGCTACGTCCGCCACGCCGACCGGATCGCCCGCGTCGACGCGTACCCGTTCGACCCCTACCAGGACCAGATGTGGCGCATGGTCCCCGGCCTGGCCGACGCCGCCGGCGTCTCGTTCGAGTCGGTCAACTACCCCGGCAACTACCTGCGGCACTACGACTACGCGGTCCGGCTGGACCCGAACGACGGCACCGCCACGTTCCGCGCCGACGCCACCTTCCACCGCACCGCCGGCCTGGCGGACAGCACCTGGTCGTCGTTCCGCTCGCACAACTTCCCCACCCGCTATCTACGGCACTACGACTACCGGCTGCGCATCGACCCGCTCGGCGCCGGCTCCCCCGCGATCGACAGGCAGGACGCCACCTTCCGGGTCACCGCGTAGCCGTCACCCACCACCACCGTCCCCCGCCACGGAGGCCGTCATGCCCGCTCCCCTGGTGAACCGCCGATTCCTCCTGCGTACGACCGCCGCAACAGCCGTCGCAGCCACCGCCGGGTCCGTCTCCGCAGGCGTTACGGCACACGCCGCGCTGCCACCGGCCCGCCCCGACATCGGCGTGTCCGCGTACGCGTTCGACAGCGGCCAGGTGCGGCTGACCGCCGGCCGCTGGCAGGACAACCAGAACCGTACGGTCGCCTACCTGCGCTTCGTCGACGTGAACCGGCTGCTCTACAACTTCCGGGCCAACCACCGCCTGTCCACCGGCGGCGCCGCCGCCAACGGCGGCTGGGACGCGCCGAACTTCCCGTTCCGCACCCACATGCAGGGGCACTTCCTGACCGCCTGGGCGCAGGCGTGGGCGGTGCTCGGCGACACCACCTGCCGGGACAAGGCGCTCACCATGGTCGCCGAGCTGGCCCGCTGCCAGGCCAACAACGGCGCGGCCGGGTTCAACGCCGGCTACCTGTCCGGCTTCCCGGAGTCCGACTTCACCGCGCTGGAGGCCCGGACGCTCAGCAACGGCAACGTCCCCTACTACTGCATCCACAAGACGCTGGCCGGGCTGCTGGACGTGTGGCGGCTGATCGGCAGCACCCAGGCCCGGGACGTGCTGCTGGCGCTGGCCGGCTGGGTCGACCAGCGCACCGGCCGCCTCACCTCGGCCCAGATGCAGGCGATGCTCGGCACCGAGTTCGGCGGCATGAACGCGGTGCTGACCGACCTCTACCAGCAGACCGGCGACGGGCGGTGGCTGACTGTCGCCCAGCGGTTCGACCACGCCGCCGTGTTCAACCCGCTCGCCGCGAACTCCGACCAGCTCAACGGGCTGCACGCCAACACGCAGGTGCCCAAGTGGATCGGCGCGGCCCGGGAGTACAAGGCCACCGGCGTCACCCGCTACCGGGACATCGCCGCGAACGCGTGGGCCATCACGGTCGGCGCGCACACGTACGCCATCGGCGGCAACAGCCAGGCCGAGCACTTCCGCGCGCCCAACGCGATCGCCGGCTACCTGCGCAACGACACCTGCGAGGCGTGCAACACGTACAACATGCTCAAGCTGACCCGGGAGCTGTGGCAGCTCGACCCGGACCGGGTCGCGTACGCCGACTTCTACGAACGGGCACTGCTCAACCACATGATCGGCCAGCAGAACCCGGCCGACACGCACGGTCACGTCACCTACTTCACCCCGCTCAACCCGGGCGGGCGGCGCGGTGTCGGCCCGGCGTGGGGCGGCGGCACCTGGAGCACCGACTACAACTCGTTCTGGTGCTGCCAGGGCACCGGGCTGGAGACCAACACGACGCTGGCGGACGCGATCTACTTCCACAACGGCACCACGCTGACCGTCAACCTGTTCGTCCCGTCGGTGCTCACCTGGAGCCAGCGCGACATCACCGTCACCCAGGCCACCTCGTACCCGGTCGGCGACACCACGACGCTCACCGTCACCGGCTCGGTGGCCGGGTCGTGGACGATGCGGCTCCGGATCCCGGCGTGGACCAGCGGGGCGAGCGTCAGCGTCAACGGCGTCGCGGCGGGCATCGCCACCACGCCCGGCAGCTATGCCGTCCTGACCCGGGCCTGGACGTCCGGCGACACGGTCACGGTCCGGCTGCCGATGCGGGTCGCCACGGTGCCTGCCAACGACGACGCCGCGGTGCAGGCCGTCACGTACGGGCCGGTGGTGCTCTCCGGCAACTACGGCAACACCACGTTGAGCGGCCTGCCGACGCTGGATCCCGCCTCGGTCACCCGTACCGGCACGGGCTCTCTCGCGTTCACCGCCCGGGCCGACGGCGCCACCGTCGACCTCGGCCCGTTCTACGACGCCCACGGGCACAACTACACGGTCTACTGGCGGGTCGGCGCGGGCGGTGGCGGCGGTGAGGCGAGTTTCCGGCTCGCCAACGCGGCGAGCGGGCTGGTGCTCGGCATCCAGAACATGTCGACCGCCGACGGCGGGCTCGCGCTGCAGTGGGGCGACACCGGCACCGCCGACCACGACTGGCAGCTGGTGGTGGACGGGTCGGCGCTGCGGCTGCGCAACGTCAACAGCGGCAAGGTGCTGGGGGTGGAGAACATGTCCACCGCCGACGGCGCCCGGATCCTCCAGTGGGCGGACAACGGCACCGCCGACCACCTGTGGACAGTGGTCGACGTCGGCGACGGCAGCCACAAGTTGCGCAACGTGCACACCGGCAAGCTGCTCGGCATCTCCGGCGGCTCGACCGCCCAGGGCGCGTTCGCCGTGCAGGATCCGGACAACGGCAGCCTGGACAACCAGTGGCGGTTCCTGCCCAACGGCGCGCGGCGGATCCAGAACCTCGGCAGCGGGCTGGTGCTCGGCGTGCAGGACATGTCGACTGCCGACGGCGGGCCGGTCATCCAGTGGGGCGACACCGGCACCGCCGACCATCTCTGGACCGCGCTCGTGGACACCGGCGGCTACCTGCGGCTGCGCAACGGCAACAGCGGCAAGGTGCTCGGCGTCGAGGGTGGTTCGACCGCGGCGGGCGCCCGGATCGTCCAGTGGGCCGACAACGGCACCGCCGACCACAGGTGGCGGCTGCGGCACGGCGGAGGCGGCTGGTTCCGGATCCAGTGCGCGAACGGGGGCCGGGTGCTCGGGCTCAGCGGCGGCTCCGGCGCTCAGGGCGCGCAGGCGGGCCTCGCCGACGACACCGGGGCCGCGCACCAGCGCTGGCGGTTCCTCTGATCACAGGTGACGGCGGGCGCGGACCATGGTCGCCAGCAGCGCCGGGTGGTCTGTCGTCCCGCGCATGTCCACCGCGCGGCGGCAGCAGATCGTCACGCCGCCGGACGCCAGGATCTGCTGCCGGGCGCCGTCGTCGATCCGCCGGTAACCGACCGGCACGCACGAGCGCACGTCCGGGGTGCCACCGACGCGCAGGTTGAGGTCACCGCCGAGAACTGTCGGCGCGCTCCCGGCGTCGCCCCGGGTCCCCGGCACCACCGCGCCGAGCAACTGCCCGCACTGGGCCAGCGCCACCTGGCCGCTGGTGTTCGCCAGGTGCGTGGTGCAGGCGTGCAACCGGTCGCCCCGGACGCAGAGCCAGACCCGCTCCTCCGGGTCTGCGAGGTCCTGCGCCGGATAGGTGCCCCGGTGCACGGACGATCGCGCGTCCCGGCCGTCGAGGCGGGTCAGCAGCCCGATCCCGTACGGCTCGCCGTTGTTGCACCGGGTGGGACCGCCGGAGGGGCGGTCACCGGCGGCCTGGAACGCGGACACCACGGTGCCGCCGGCGCGGGCGGCCCGCAGCGTCCGCGCCAGCGTCGCCACGTCGTCGCGGCAGACCTCGTTGAGCGTGACCACGTCGGGCGCCTCGGCGGCGATCACGTCGGCGGCCCGCGGGACGGCCCGGCCGGTGTAGCAGCCGGCTCGGCCGCTGTTGCACAGGTTCATCTGGAGCACCCGCAGCGTTCCCGAGCCGGTGGCGCCGGCGTTCGAGGATCCGGCGGGCAGCCCGGCAACGACGAGCAGGCACACCACTGCCAGCACCCGGCGGACTCGCCGGGCGAGGTGGGTGGCCGGCTGCGGGGACAGCGGGGCTCCAACGGGTACGGGCGGCGGCGGGCGCCGGTGATCCTATCCCCGCAGCGCCGCCGTCGCCGCCTACCTCGGTACCGCCCGGAACCACGCCTCCCGGTCGTCCGGGTCGGGTCCGCGCCGGGGCAGTGCCGGCGGTTCCTCGCCGGTGACCGGCGCGTAGTGGTCGAAGGTGGTGGTCAGGACCGCCTCGCCGCCGGTGAGGTCGGGCAGGGCGGCGACGACCCGCGGCACCCGGGCGGACGGCAGGGTGCCGCTCACCTCCAGGTAGCCGCCCGCGACGGCGGTGTCGTGGACCACCGCGCCGAGCCGGCCGAGCAGCGCCAGCACCGTCTCCACCGCGTGCCGGGGCAGGTTGACGTCGAACCGTTCGATCGGCTGGCACACCCGCGTGCCGGCCTGCCGCAGCGCGGCGGCGACCACGACCGGGGCGAGGTTGCGGAAGTCCGCCGCCACCGTCGAGATCGACTTGTCGAACTTCTGGTGCGGCCGGCTCTGCCGGGGCCAGTACCGGGACGCCGTCATGGTGACGGTGCAGTCGGTGACCGGCCAGCCGTGCCGGCCCTGCCGCAGCGCGGCCCGCACGCCCTCCTCGGTGGCGGCGACGAACGCCGGGGGCAGCCGGCCCGGCTCGATCCCGGGCCGGAACCCGATGCCGTGCCCGGCCGGTGCGGCCTCGATGCGCAACCCCAGCCCGGCCAGGTACGGGTTGCCGCGTTCCCGTACCCGCTCCTCGGCGCTGCCGGTGCCGGCGACCCGTTCGATGCAGGCGGTGAGCGTGCCGGAGAACCGCACCCGGACGCCGTACCTGTCCTCCATCAGGGCGGCGAGGACCTCCTTCTGGACCTCGCCGTGCAGGCGGATCACCGCCTCCGCCTGCTGCTCGTCGAGGCGCAGGTCCACCAGCGGATCCTCGTCGGCCAGTTCGGCCAGACCGGCGAACATCGCCAGGCGCTGCGCCGGGTCGACCGGCTCGACGACCGCCTGCCGGGTCGGTGGCGGGAACCGGTAGTCGTGCCGCCGTGGCGGGTCACCGATGTGCTGGCCGATCCGGGCGGACACCCCGCGTACCGCCGCGATCTGCCCGGCGGAGACCGACCGGCGCACCAGCACACCGGCGGGCTCGATGACGGCGATCTCCGTCACCGGCTCCGGGCGGCCGTCGCCGAGCCGCACCCGGTCCCGTACCCGCAGGCGCCCGGACCACAGCCGCAGCCAGACACGCCGGCCGTGCCCGTCCCGGTCGACGGCGAAGACGGTGCCCGCCGGCGGTCCGTCCCGCGCCTCGCCGTACGGCAGCAGGTCGGCCAGGACGTCGCACAGCCGGCGTACCCCGGCGCCGGTGATGGCCGAGCCGCACACCGCCGGGACCAGGTCGGCGCGGCGCACCGCGCGGCGCAGCGCCCGGCGGACGTCGCGTACGCGGACCGGCCGGTCGGCCAGCCAGCGCGCCGCCACCGCGTCGTCGACCTCCGCCACCTCGGCCACCACCGGCTCGGCGTCGAGGCCCACGGCGTGCACCCGGGCCTCGCGTGTGCCCTGCCCGGTGACAGTGCCGAGCAGGACCGGCCGCGCACCGAGCCGCTGCCGTACCTGGGCCGTCACCCGGTCCACGTCGGCGCCGCCACGGTCGACCTTGTTGAAGAAGAACACGGTCGGTACGCCGATGCGACGCAGCGCCCGCCAGATGGCGACGGTCTGCGGCTGGACGCCCTCCACGCTCGACACCACGAGCACGGCGGCGTCGAGGACGGCCAGGGACCGCTCGACCTCCGCGATGAAGTCGGGGTGGCCGGGGGTGTCCAGCAGGTTGATGCTGAGGTCGCCGATCGTGATCGACGTGACGGCCGCCCGGATGGTGATGCCGCGGCGGCGTTCCAGTTCCATCGAGTCGGTCCGGGTCGTGCCGGCGTCGACACTGCCCGGCTCGGCCACGGCGCCCGCCTCGTAGAGGAGGCGTTCGGTCAGGCTGGTCTTTCCGGCGTCAACATGCGCGACGATTCCGAGGTTCAACAGGGCCAAGGCGGAGCTCCACGGTAGGACGGGCAAGGGTCCGAAGCGTGGAAGCTGCTCGCATCGTTTCTCCTGGTGGTCGTCGTCGTGGCGGCGCTCGCCGCCGGCGTGCAGTCCTACCTTGCCCGCCCGCCGCGATCGCCACCACCGAATTCGGTCCGGCTCAGCGCACGGGCGCGGCCGTATTCGGCCAGGGCGTGGAAGGCGGCCTTGGGCGTCCACGAGCCGTCCGGCAGCACGCGCACGATCCCCCGTGACGCCAGGTCGTAGTCGTGCGCGGGGTCGCCGGTGGTCGGCAGGTGCCGGTTCGCGAACGTGTACACGAACGCCGCCTCCGCCCCGCCGGCCTCGTAGTCGCGCAGCAGGTCGACGAGGTAGCGTGCCTGGCCTTCCTCGTCGCGCTCCAGTTCCGCGGTGAGCTTCGCCGCACGGCCGTGCTCGTCGTAGGCCACCGGTTCGGTCGCGCCCGCGACGTCGGCCGCGCCACGGTACGTGCAGCAGCCGAACTCGGTCGCCGCGTACGGCTTGCCCTGCCCCACGGCCGCCGCCAGGGACTGCGGGAACGCCGCGGAGTTGGTCGCGTCGCGGTAGCCGGCGTCGCTGGCGATGATGTCGAAGGCCGTCCAGTCGACGTCCTCGAGCGGGATCGAGGCGTACCCGACGGGGCCGCCGAAGCGCTCCCGCACCGCGGGTACCGCTTCGGCGAGGAAGTCGCGCACCGCGGCCCGCGCGGCCGGGACCGCCTCCCGCATCCGCATCGGGTCGGTGAACACCGCCATCCGCTCGGTCAGGTCACGGCCGGGCAGGAAACCGTCGGTGAACAGGGAGATCTCGGAACCGGTGAGGTAGACGACCGGGGTGCCGTCACGCCGCAGCCGCTCGGCCCGCTCGGCGCCGTCGAGCAGGAACGCCATGAGGCCGTCGCGGTCCAGGCCGTTGGTGAACGGGCAGTACCACACCTCGAGCCCCGCCTCGGCCGCCAGCCGTGCGGTCAGCTCCAGCCGGTCCTGCACGCCGCCGGTGACGCGGACCGCGTCGCAGCGCAGCTCGTCGCGGATGACACGCAGGTCGCTGCGCACGACGTCGGGGTCGAACGGCTCGTGGGTGGTGGACCCGGCGCTCACGAAGCCGGTGTCGTAGTTCATGCCGAAGACGCGCATCGAGGACTCCACTCTTAGGGTACGCGCCGTACCCTATAAGGTACGGCGCGTACCCTGCAAGGCATGAGCAGGAGGCGGCGGGGCGAGGAACTGGAACAGGCGATCCTGCGGGCCGCGGCGGAGGAACTGCGCGAGTCCGGATACGCGGGGATGACGATGGACCGGGTGGCCGCCCGCGCCGGGACCAACAAGAACGCGATCTACCGCCGATGGCCGCACCGCGCGTCGCTGGGCGTCGCGGCGTACCGCCACCTGACCGACGCGGCCATGCCGAACCCGGACACGGGCACGCTGCGCGGTGACGCGCTCGAGATGCTCCGGCTCGCGAACGAGACGTGGTCGTCGCCGCACGGGGCCGTCCTGCGCGGCCTGCTCGCCGCCGCGGCCGAGGACCCGGAGCTGCTCACCCTCATGCGCGAACGGTCCGGCGCCGACACCATGGATCGCGCGTGGATCGGGATGCTGGAACGGGCCGCGGCCCGGGGCGAGGCGCCGGCGGCAGCAGTCCGTCACCGGGTGGCGACGGTACCGATGATGCTGCTGCGCGCCGAGTACGCGATGCGCGGCGTCCCCTCCGTCCCCGACGAGGTGCTGGTCGAGATCGTGGACGAGGTGTTCCTGCCCCTGGTACGCGGTCACGACTGACGCCACCGTTCAGCGCTGCGCCGCGCGGCGCCGGATCCGCCAGACCCGCAGCGCCACGGCCGTCGCCCACACCAGCCCGCCGGCCAGGTTCGCCCGGAGGAACACCGGCCACCGCATCCCACCGGTGCCGGCGATCAGGGGGACCACGGCGCGCAGCACCGCCACCCAGCGTCCGATGAGCACCGCCCACGCCCCTCGGCGGGCGACCAGGCGGCGGGCCCGCGCGATGTCGAGGCGTCGGCGCAGCACCCGTGGAGCGCGGGCGAGCACACCCGGGCCGTACCGGCGGCCGAGGGCGTACCCGGCCTGGTCACCGAGGCAGGCCCCGGCCGCCCCGGCGGCCACCACCGCCCACAGCGGCAGCGCGCCACCGTGGGCCACCAGCCCGCCGATCAGGATCGCTGTCTCACCCGGTACGACGAGCCCGAGCAGCGTCGAGGACTCCAGCGCCGGCAGGACGAACACCAGCGTCAGGACGAGGACCGGCGGCAGCCCGACGAGCGTCTGCACCACCGTGTCCACCACCAGCTGATTGTCGCCCCCGACGGGTTGACCGGTGGCGAACCGGAGCATCCGCCGGGGCGGCGATCCGTAGGGTTCGGGTCGACAGCAGGCATCTGCGCCGACTGAGGGGCGGCCGAGGACCGGTGGCAGCGCGTACGCATCGCCCGTCGCCCGCCCTGCTGGTCAGCCTGGCCGCCTCGACCGGTCTGCTGACAGCGCTCAGCGCGGCCGTCCGGAGCCACCGGGTGCCGCCCTGGGAACGGGACCTGTTCGCCCTCCTCAACCACCTTCCCGCCGGGCTGACTCCGGTCCTGGTCCTGGTCATGCAGCTCGGCTCCTACCCGGCGGTGTTCGTCGCCGCCACCGCAGCCGTCCTGGCCCGCCGGATCGGCACGGCGTGGAGCCTGCTGCTGGCCGGGAACCTGGCGTACTGGCTCGCGGTCGCCGCCAAGGCCGCGGTCGCCCGGCAGCGGCCGGTGGCGTTGCTCACCGATGTGGTCCTGCGGGAGACGATCAGCGGCCGGTACGGATACCCGTCGGGACACGTCGCGGTCGCCACCGCCCTGGCGCTCGTCGCGGCGCGGGCCGGGGGCACCCGGTGGCGCCGGGCGGCCTGGGCGGCGATCGCCCTGGTCGCCGTGGCCCGGATCCACGTCGGGGCGCACCTGCCGGTCGACGTGGTCGGCGGGTTCCTCGTCGGCTGGCTCGCGGTCTGCGTGACCCGGCTCGTGGTCGGCGAGGTCGGGCCGCAGCGGTCGGTGCCCGCCCTGCGGGCGGCGCTGCGGCGGCGCGGGATCGACGTGGCAGGGCTGACGCCGATCCACGGTGACGCCCGGGGTTCGCAGCCGTGGCGGGCGGTCACCACCGGCGGGCGGCGGTTGTTCGTCAAGGTGACCGGCGGCGAGCAACGCGACGCGGACTGGGCCTACAAGCTCTACCGCAGGGCGCGGTACCGGCATGTGGCCGACGCGCCTCCGTATCTGAGCGCCCGCCAGCAGAGCGAACACGAAACCTGCATGACCCTGTTGGCCGAGCGCGCCGGCGTGCGGGTCCCGGCGGTCGTCACGACCGCCGCCGTGTCCGGCGGCGACGCCGTCCTGGTGCAGGAGTTCGTCGACGCCGCCCCGCTGCACGCCGTCGTCGGACCGGTCCCGCCCGCCGCCGTGCGCGACGCGTGGAACCAGGTGGCTCGCCTGCACCGGGCCGGCATCGCACACCGCGACCTGCGCGCCGCTAACGTGCTCGTCGGCCGGGACCACGTCCACCTGGTGGATTTGGGCTTCGCCACCGACGACGCCCCGGCCGACCAGCGGGCCCGCGACGTCGTCGAGCTGATGGTCGCCCTGTCCACGCGGGTGGACCCCGCCGCTGTGGTCGCCGCCGCGGTCGACCGTCTGGGCGCCGCGGCGGTCGCGGACAGCGTGCCGTTCCTGCAACCCGCGGTGCTGTCCCGCGCCGGCCGCAGCGCCCTGCGCGGCCGTCCCGGCATGCTCGACAGCCTCCGCCAGGAGGTCGTGCGGCGCTGCCCCGACCGCGACCGCCGGGCGGCGAAGGTGGTCCGGTTCAACCGCCGCACCGTCCTGGAGCTGCTGATCCTGGGGCTGATAGTGCACCTGCTGCTCCCGCAGCTCGGCGAGATACGCACCGCGGCGCGGCTCATCCTGCACGCCGATCCGCTCGCGGTCGCCGCGACGCTGCTCGGCTCCGCCCTGACCTACCTGCTCAGCGGCGTCGTGCTCCGGCTCGCCGCGGCCAAGCGGATCCCGCTGGGCGAGGCCACCCTGGTGCAGGTGGCCGCGTCGTTCGCCAACCGGCTGGCTCCCGGCAGCCTCGGCGGCGCCGCGCTCAGCCTGCGGTACCTGCACCAGAGGGAACTCACCACCGCCGACGCGGCCACCGCCGTCGGCGTCTCCCGCGCCGCCGGTGCGGTGTCGGTCGTGCTGCTCCTGCCGGTGCTGCTGCCGTTCGCCCGCCGGCCCGCCCGCATCCTCACCCATGACGCGACCAGAGCGATACCGCTGCTGCTGGGCGCCCTGGCCGTGCTGCTCGTCCTGGCGGCCGCCCTCGCCGCGCCACGGCTCCGGCGGCGCGGACGCGACGCGGCCGGCCAGGTCGTCACCGCCCTGCGCGCCCTGACCCGTCAGCACGGCCTGTGGTGGCTGGTCGTCGCGTCCACGGCGCTCACCCTCACCTACGGCCTCTGTCTCTACCTCGCGCTCCTGGCCACCGGCCCGCTCCCCCTCGCGCACCTGCCCCCGGTGATCCTGGTCTGCCTCGTCGGCGAGGGCGTCTCATCCGCCGCGCCCACCCCCGGCGGGCTCGGCGCCACCGAGGCCGCGCTCGTGTCCGGGCTGCTGCTCTACGGAGTGCCACTGGACGCCGCCGTCGCGGGCACCCTGATATACCGTCTCGCGACGTTCTGGCTCCCGGTACCGCCGGGGTATCTGGCCTTCCGCCTCCTGACCCGCCGCCGGCTGCTGTGAGCGCCGGGTGGCCGCCGGTCGTCGCGGTGGCCGGCACCGGTACGCGGGGCGGCCTCAGCCGGGGGCGTCGGCCCGGATGTCGTCGACGAGTTCCCGCACGGCCTCCCGGTACTCCGGCTCGGTGTGGTAGTGCCAGTGGCGTTCGACGGGCGGCGGCACGGTGTCCGGCGCCTCCACGACGACGCTGCGGGGGTCCCGCAGCCGGACGTCGACCGCCCCGGCGGCCGGGGGCAGGTGGGCCCGCAGACCCGGGTCGGCGAAGATCGGACCGCCGATCGGATCGGTGTCGCGCCACAGGTTGCGCCAGCGCCAGCCGATCCGGTCGCCGACGTCGCGCAGCGCCTGCTCACCGAGATACGCCGGGTAGAGGCGGGCGTAGATGCGGTGCAGCGGACTGCCGTGGGTCAGCAACGCGACGTGGGGCAGTGCCTCCGGCGGCAGTTGCAGGACGGTGGCGGCGGCCAGGACGGAGCCGTGGCTGTGTCCGGAGATCACCACCGGGCCCTGCGCGGCGAGCGCGGTGACCCGCCGGGCCAGCTCCGGTACGGCGCGGGCGGCGTAGCACGGCGGCGCGAACGGGTGCACCGTACGCGGCCAGAACGTGCCCAGGTCCCACAGCACGCCGACGAGCCGGCGGGTCTCCGGCGACCGGTACGCCCGGTAGCCCAGGATCAGCAGCCCGATGACGAGCAGACTGATGACCCAGATGCCGACGTCCGTCACGTACGCGGTCAGCACGGCGAGCGTGTCGTGCCGGCGGCCGAGGCGGGCGACGATCTGGGTGGGGCCGATCCCGATCAGGTCGAGCGCGACGGTGGCGAGCCCGACCGACGAGATCACGAAGAACGCCACGAATGTCGGCCCGAGTTCGTCGGTCACGAAGGACCGGGCGATCGTCGAGCGGACCGCGTCGAGTCGTGGCGTCGCCTCGGCGGGCGCGTCGGGATAGTCGCGCTCGACCACGTGTCGCGCGTACGCCCGCCGCCGGTGCCGGGCCACCGGCAGGGTGACGGCGATGGCCGCGCTGACGACCAGCAGAGCGGCGAGCCCGGCCAGCGCCGCCCACCAGTACCCGACGGGTGGTTCCAGCGGTCCCAGGGCGGGCGGGTTGTTCCGGATCGGGTCGGGGATGCGGCCCCGGTCGAGCTGGTCCGCCGTCCGGAACACGAGCGTGGCCGTGTAGGCGGAGGCGACGGTGACCGACATGGCGGCGACCAGCGGTGTGCCGAGCCCGCGGAGCAGGGCGCGGGAACCGGCCGGCTGGGCACGCCGGCGCGCGAGCGTCACCGCGGCGATCAGGACCAGCAGCAGCCCCTGCGCCGCGACCAGACCGGCGACGGCGCCCTCGTAGCCGGGCATCTGCCCGGCCGGCACGGGAACCTCCCGCCGGGACACGGCGTACCCCAGGCTCGACACGGTGGCGACCGCGACCAGGATCCAGACCGCGCGGCGCAACGGTCCGGCCCACCCGGCGGGGACGGTCACTGTCAGCAGCACGGCGCAGAGGGCCACGAGCCCGGCGGCGAGGCCGAGCAGCCCGACGGCGACGGCGCTCCACCGGCCGTGCGACACCGCGACGACGAGGCTGACGCCGACGGTGCCGGCGCCGAGACCGGCGTGGATCTGGCGCAGCCACGAGGTCATCCCCTCGTCGTGCCAGACGCCGGGGGCGGCGAGACTCCCGGTCGCCTCCAGGAACCGCCCGCGCGGCGGGGCCGATCCGAAGCCCTCGAAAGCGGCGGCCGACCGCTTCCCGACGGCCCAGAACACCCGCAGCGCCAGCAGCGGGACCAGTGCCAGCACGGCCAGGCGCGGGCCGATCGGCAACGCCACCAGCCACGACAGGTACGGTCTCCCCTCCCGGCACTCGGCGTACGGGACGCACTGCCAGCCGGTCAGGTTCATGGTGACCCCGACCAGCGCCAGCGTGAACGCCACGGTCAGCGATCCGGCGAGCAGGCGGCACAGCCCGCCGAGCAGGCCGTAGCGGTCCACCGGGGTGGAACGCATCCACACCGCCAGGTTGCTCAGCATGAACGGCAGCAGCACCAGCATCGACGCCGTACGCACCGCCACCCCGGCGGTCAGGGTCCCCCAGCGGTACGCCTCCACCACCACCCCGGCTGTCGCTCCGCCGGCCGAGCCGAGCCCTTCCCGGACCCGGTAGAACCCGGCGTGCCCGTCGCCGGCCACGCGTACCACGATGGGATGGTCGACGATCGTCTCCGCCGACGCGCCGGACACCCCGTGGATGCGCAGCTCGACGCCTCTGTCGCCGCCGGGTATCTCCACGATCGAAGCGTCACAAAGACGGCCCGTCCCGCGCTGCCGAACGCGGAACACCGCGGACCTCACGCCCTGCGGGCAGCCCGCCGAACAGCCGCATGTCGATCTGCGCGAGCGTCAGGTTGTTGACCTCTCCCAGACCTCCAGTGCCCTGCCGGAGTGCGTGTTGATCAGCCGGATGTGGCCGCCGTCCGAGTAGCGCACCTGGAACTGCTGGTTGGCGGCAGCGGTTGTCGGGCCCCTATTCCAGGTGGAAGGTGGCCGCGGCCCGGTCCGCGTCGGCGGCCACCGTTTCGAGCTGGAGCAGGCCGTCCCGGTGGCGGACGTACCGGCCGGGGTAGTTCTGCGATTCGAGGGAGAGCCCGTTGGCCGCGGCCAGGCCGGCGCGGCGCTGGAAGCTCGCGTCGTTGTCGAACAGGGCCGAGCCGTCGTCGCGTTCGACGTAGAGCGCGAAGGCCCGGTGCCGCAGGTAGTAGCCGGGGAAGTTCGTCGACTCCAGCGACACCGATCCGGCGCCGGCGAGGCCGGGAACGATGCGGAACTGCGAGTCGGCGAGGTTCGTGACGTTCGGTTCGACGCGGGCCCGGTAGTCGTAGTGCCGGACGTAGGCGGCCGGGAGGTCGTGCAAGCGCAACCGGACCGGGGTGGCCCCGTCGGGTACCGGGATGCCGAGGTTCGGGGTGCCGTCGGCGTTCCAGTACAGCTTCTGGATCCGGGTCCGCCGGTTCGGGTCGTTGAGCGGATCACCGCTGATGTCCCGGTAGTTGCGGTCGTGGTAGACCAGGATGTCGCTCTGCCCGTCCTCGGAGACGGTGAACGAGTTGTGGCCGGGGCCGTACTGGCCGGTGGCGGCGTTGCTGGTGAACACCGGGGTCGGGCTCTTGGCCCAGGAGGCGGGGTCGAGCAGGTTCGCGCCGGCCGACGCGGTGAGCATGCCGAGGCAGTAGTTCGCGTCGGTGGCGCTGGCCGAGTAGGTGAGGAAGACCCGGCCGTTGCGCTGGATCACCGTCGGCCCTTCGGCGACGCGGTAACCACGGGTCTCCCAGTCGTATGTGGGCACGACCAGCCGGGCCACCGGGCCGGTGATCTGCCACGGTTCGGCGCCCATCCGGGCGAGGTAGACGTTGGAGTTGGTGGCGATGCCCGGTTCCTGCTGGGCCCAGGTCAGGTACCGCACCCCGTTCACCACGAACGTCGAGGCGTCCAGGCTGAACGTGTCCCACGGCGTGGTGATCCGGCCGCGCTCGGTCCACGAGCCGGTCAGCGGGTTCGCGCTCGCGTTCTCCAGCACGTACATCCGGATCCGCCACACGTCGTCGGTCCGCCCGGCGGCGAAGTAGACGTACCACCTGCCGTTGATGAAGTGGATCTCCGGAGCCCAGATGTGGGCGCCCATCTCGCCGCTGGTGTGCCGGCGCCAGATCGTCGTCTCGGTGGCGGTGGCGAGCCCTTGCAGGGTGGTGGCCCGCCGGAGCACGATCCGGTCGTACTGCGGCACCGTCGCGGTCATGTAGTAGTAGCCGTCGGTGTGCCGGACGATGTGCGGGTCGGCCCGCTGGCTCACCAGCGGGTTGGTGTAGCTCACCGCGGGCGCCGCCTGCGCGGGGCCGGGCACGGCGAGGCCGGCCGAGGTGGTGAGCAGCGCGAGCGCCGCGGCCAGGACCGGGCGGAGAAGGTGCCGAGGCGACATACGCGCCCTCCCAGGTCGGCGGGTTCGTCGGTCCGTGCCGGGGCGCCGGCCGGGTCAGTACACATAGGGCCAGGCGGCGGCGTCGTAGCCGATGCGGTTGACACCGAGCAGCGACGCGCCGTCGTCGGCGTAGTAGTGGTAGAAGAGGACGTCGCCGTCGGTGTCGGCGAGGACCGCCTGGTGGCCGGGGCCGTGCACGCTGCCGTGCGAGGCGAGGATCTGCGTGCCGCCCCCGGCGAGCATGTCCCGGCCGGTGCGGTCCACGAACGGCCCGGTGGGGCTCGCCGAACGACCGACCATGATCCGGTACGTGCTGGCGGCGCCCTGGCAGCAACGGTCGAACGAGACGTACAGGTAGTACCAGGAGCCGCGCTTGACCAGGACGGGCGCCTCGATGCCGGGGCCGTAGTTCGCGAGCGCGTACACGGCGGTGCCGAGCCGGCGTCCGGTGGCCGGGTCGATCGGGATCATCTTGATGCCGGACCAGAACGAGCCAAAGGTGAGCCACCAGCGGCCCTGGTCGTCGACGATGAGGTTCGGGTCGATGGCGTTGAAGTCGTCGGTGGTCCGCGACTCGACGACCAGCCCTTCGTGGGTCCAGCTCCCGGCATTGCCGGTAGTGCTGGTCGCGAGGAAGATCGCCGAGCGGTTGGAACCGAACGTCGACGCCGAGTAGTACAGGTGGTAACGCCCGTTGCGGTACGACAGGTCGGGCGCCCACAGGTTGCGCGCTCCCCCGGTGTACGTGGTGGTCCACGGCGCGCCACCGGGGAAGACGGCGCCCGCGTTGCGGAAGGCGATCCGGTCGGCGGAGGTCTTCAGCGCGATGCCGTCACCGGTGTGCGCGACGAGGTAGGTGCCGTCGGGTCGCTTGACCACCGTCGTATCGTGGACGCCGATGTCCCCGGTCACCCGGCCGGGCTGCGGGTAGGCGGGCGCCGGGCTGGTCGGTGCCGGGGTCGTGGGCGCCGGTGTGGTGGGCGTGCCGCCGCCCAGCCGGATCAGCTGCCACTGCTGGTTGACGCCGTCCAGATCGGTGTAGCCGGCCAGCCGCCCACCGTCGGCGGTGGACCACTGCCACACGTCGACGACCTTGCCCCACTGCCGGTTCACGAACCGCACGAACCCGCCCGCGGAATCCTGCAACCGGAACTGCTGGGTGGCCGACGACCGGTCGGTGCTCTGCACGAGCTGGGTGCCGTCGCCGCCGCTCGGCAACTCCAGCACCTTCCCGCTGTGCCGGGACCGCACCTTGTAGAACCCGCCGCCGGCGTCCACGAACTGCCACTGCTGCACGGCGAGGTCGTTGCGCGTCCACTGGTTCACCGGGGCGTTCTCCGCCGTCGACCAGTCGTACAGGTCCATCGCCTTGCCGCTGTGCCGGTTCACTACGACGTACGACGCGGACGTGTCCACTGTCGCCGCCGACGCCGGGGGTATCCCGGCCACCACTCCCGCGGCGAGGACGGCCGCGACCACGACCGTGGCCGTACGCGTCGTCCGAGCGGTCCCTGTCACCGAAACCTCCTGCGCTCGGCCGCCTCCGGCCGGCTGCGGCGGCTCGCCTCGCCCGTGACGCTCATGGCAACGGCATTACCGCCGGGTTACGGCAATGTTCTCGTTAACATAGACGAGTGTCAAGGTGACGGGCATCGATCGCCCTCCGACGGGCGCCTCCGGCCGCTACCGCGGTTCGGTCGAGGCCGGGTCGGCGGTCGCGTCGACGATGGAGACGGGTGTGCCCAGCTCCACCGTCCGGGACACGGTGCAGAGCCGGTCGTGCGACTGCCGCAGCGAGCGGGGCAGCACCTCGCGGGCCCGGTCGCCGTCCGCGCCGTCCGGGAACGTCACCGCGAACGTGACGGTGAGATTCTCCATCCGGTTCCCGGCCTCCGGGTCGCGGATCTTGTCGCCGCTCACCGTGACGGCGAACCGGGTCGGCTCGGCGCGACGGCTCGTCACGTGGTCGACGTCCACAGCGGTGCAGCCGCCGAGGGCCGCCAGCAGCAGCTCCACGGGCGTGAAGGTCGCGTCCTCCCCCGTACCCATCGACAGCTCGCCGCCACGGGCGTTGCGCGCCACGTATCTGCCCACGCTTGTGCGCTCGATCTCCACCGACCGGAAGGTGTCGTCGCTCATGCGACGAACCTACCGAAAGCGTTCCGCGAACGTGCGGTACACCGGTGTGCCCGGCAGCCCGTCACGCACGGCGAACACCACGAGGTCGAACCGGCCGACCGCCAGGAGTGCGTCGGCGAACGCGCCGGCCACCGTCGCCGGGTCGTTCCGGAACACCCCGCAACCCCAGGCGCCCAGCACCACCGTGCGATGCCCGTGCGCGGCAGCGACCTCCAGCACGCGGCGGGCCCGCCGGGCCAGCACCGCCGGCACGTCCGCGGCGTGCTCCGGCTGGTTGCGTACGATCGCGCCCAGGTTCGGCGCCGCCGCGGTCAGGAAGGACGTGGTGTACGGCCGGTCGAGCAGGTTTCCCTTGTCGTCGCGGAACACCGGCACGCCCGGGGAGTAGACGACCCGGTCGCTGTAGCGCAGATCCCGCTGGCCGCGGTGGAAGGCGTAGAAGCCGGGCGCTGCGAGCAGACACGGGTACAGCGCGGACGAACGGGCGATGCTCTCCTCCTGCGCCTTCGCCCCGCCCAGGAACCCGCCACCCGGGTTCTTCGCCGACGCGAACACCAGACACGCCGCGCCGGGCCCGAGCCGGCGGGCCGCCTGCAACGTCGACTCGTGCGTCACCTCCACGTCACCGGCGCCGGGCTTCGCGCCGTCGAGGTGGAGGACGTCGTCCGGCAGGTGCTCACGGGTGCCGTCGACCGCGGCGCGTACCACGGTTTCGATCGCGACGTCCTCGCCGGCATCGTTGCGGTAGCGTCCCGCTTCGGCGATCGCTACCGTCTGCCGGGCGATCTCGCGGAGACGGCTGCTCATCCGGCACACCCGTCGATGTCGTTCATGATCGGCAATCTAGGCAGCCCTCGGCACGCCGGGCAACCGATTAGCAGTCGCCGGAACGGACCCGTCGATCCCGTGGCGGGCCGCCGCGGTCATCGGGGCGGGTCGCGCCACCCGTCCCGCACAGGGCATAGTGGCCCGCGGCTCCATCGACCGATGTTGCCTGCTCTCCGCGAAGGTGGTGGGAAGTGACGACGCGCGCACGTGTCCGACGGGCCCGGGCGGCCGTACTGGCCATGCTGGCCGGAGGGACGCTCGCGGTGGCGGCGGCACCGGCGACGGCCGCACCGGAGACGGTGAGCATCCTGAGCGTCTCGGCGGAGAACGTGAAACCCCGCGAGACGGTACGCGTGCAGTTCCGCGTCACCAACGACGGCCGGCGGGCCGAGACGGCCATCGTGGTGGTGGGCGGCGGCCTGCGGTGCACCACCGGCTGCCGGGTGGAGCCGAATCTCGGCCCCGGCCAGAGCCGGACCTTCGACGCGACAGTCGTCGCCCCGGATGCGCGCCCGGGCGAGACCACCGGCCTCAACATCTCGATCGGCGTGCGGCTCGCCGGGCAGAACAGCTACGCCTACAAGATGGTCTACGTCCACGGACCGGGTGCCTCGCTTACCGGCGGGGCCGCACCGGCGGCCGGGGTGAGCGGGGTCTCCGGCCGGGTCCTCGACGCCGACGGAAAGGCGATCGGCGGCGCGGACCTGACCATCCGGGACAGCGCCGGTCACGAGTACCGGACGACCAGCAACCGCAGCGGCCAGTTCTCGATCACCGCCAGGGCCGGCCGGACGATCGCGGAGGGATCCATCACGGTCCGCGCCTCCGTGGACGGCTACCGCACCGCCCGCGCGACCGTACGGGGCAGGGCCGGTGACGTCGCCACCGTACGCCTGACCCTTGCCGCGGTGGCCACGCCGGCCACTGCGTCGCCGTCGCCCGCCGAGGAGGCGAGCCCTCCCGCCGCGGCGGCCGGCGACGACCTTCCCGCGGCTGCGCCGCCCACGCTCAAGGCCACCGGTGAGGAGAGCGGCAGTACGTCGATGTTCCTCCTGGGCGGCCTGCTGGTCGCCGCGGGCCTGGGCGCGCTCGCACTGGTGCTGGTGCGGCGCAGGAGCGCACCGGGCACGGTGGCCGAGGCGGCGACTCCCCCGGCGACCCGGCTGCCGGCCGGCGGGAACCTGGCCGACGCGCCGACCGCGATCCTGCACCTCGGGCCTTCCGGCGGTGGGCCGGAGAACGCGCTCCACGATCCGGCGCTCACGCACCGGCACCGAGCTGCCACACCCGGAGGTTCCTGATCCGCGAGGCCCTACTCGTAGTGCCCGGCGATCGCGTCCGGGGCAGGCGCACCGTGAATCGGGCTCCCCGCCCCGGACGGCCCTCGGCCTCGATCGTGCCGTGGTGGCTCGTGACGACCTCCTGGAGCAACGCCAGACCCAGGCCGAAACGCCGGTCCCCGGCGCCCGCACCCCTGTGGAACCGGTCGAAGATCCGCCGGGCGTCGGCTTGGTCGAACCCCCTGCCGGTGTCGGCGATGACGAACTCGGCGGCGTCGCCGGCGGCCCGCAGCGTCACGTCGATCCGGCCGCCCGCCGGCGTGTGGGCCAGCGCGTTCGCGAGCAGTTCGCCGACGACCCGGCGCAGGGCCGACTCGATGCCCGGCACCGGCAGCGGGTCGCCGGGGGTGTCCAGGGTGAGGGTGACCCGGCGCTCGGCGGCGCGGTCGCCCTCGGCGGCGACCGTCGTCCCGACCAGCGAGGTGAGGTCGACCGGCGGATCCGGTTCCCGGTCGGCGGGAGCGGCGGCGAGCCGGGCCGAGAGCAGCAGGTCGTCGACGATCTCGCCGAGCCGGCGGGTGGTGCGGACGAGGCGTTCCAGGTCGTCCAGGTTCCGGGCGGTGCCGTCGTGGCGCGCCCGCCGCGCGAGCAGTTGGGCGCGGGTGTGCACCTGGGCGATCGGGGTTCGCAGTTCGTGGCTGGCGTCGGCGACGAAGCGCCGCTGCCGGGTCAGCGCCTCCGCGAGTGGCGCGACGGCCCGGCGGCCGACGAGCACACCGGTCAGCATGGCGGCGAGCAGCCCGGCCACCGCCGCGAGGCTGAACGCGAGCAGGAGGTGCCGGCGGTCGGACAGCTGGAACCGGGCGTCGAACACCGCCTGGACGACGGTGTCGCCGCGGGCCTCGGTGCGCACGTGGTAGGTCGTGCCGTTGCGCGCGACGGTGATGATCTCGGTGGCCCGGGTGGCCGCCACGGTGTCCAGCGCGTCGCGCAACGGGAAGCCGGGTGGTGGCGGGTTCGCGCCGGTGCGCACGGTGGCGCCGTCGTACTGGAAGATCCAGCTGCAGGCGGGCGGCCCGGCGATCGTGCCGTGTTCGGTGCCCCACGTCAGCTCGCGCTGGATCTGCGCCTCCTGGCCGCGGACCAGGACCGCGTAGGAGATACCGCCGGCCAGCAGCAGCAGGGCCCCGATGGTCAGCCCGACGAACAGGCCGATCCGCAGCCGGGTCCGCCGGACGATCACCCGCTCGGACGCCTCCATCAGAGCGTCCCGAGGCGGTAGCCGAGGCCGTGCACGGTGCGGACCACGGCACGGCCGAGCTTTCGCCGGAGGTAGTAGACGTAGGTGTCCACTATCGACGCCGCCGCGGCCTCCTCGAAGACCTTGCGGCGCAGCACCGCGCGGGGATGGACGGCGTTCGGCCGGACCGCCAGCACCCGCAGCAGCTCGAACTCGCGGGTGGACAGCGCCACCCGGGTGCCGTCGGCCAGCACCGCTTCGCGTGGTGCCAGGTCGAGCCGCCCGGCGCCGATGCGCAGCACATCGGTCGGCTCGGGCGTGCGCCGGCACAGCGCCCGGACCCGCGCGCTCAGCTCGTCGAGGTCGAAGGGTTTGACCAGGTAGTCGTCGGCGCCCGCGTCCAGCCCGGCGATGCGGTCGTCCACCGCGCCGAGCGCGGTGAGCATCAGGGTCCGGGACGGGACCGCCCGGGCGCGCAGCCGGGTGACCAGGTCGAGGCCGTCGAGCGCCGGCAGCATCCGGTCGATGACCATCACGTCGTACGACCGGGTCAGCCCGAGATGCAGGCCGCGCTGGCCGTCGAAGGCCCGGTCGACCAGGTAGCCTTCCTGACCCAGCGCCTCGGTGAGCATCTCGGTCAGGTCCGCGTCGTCCTCGACCAGCAGCAGCCGGTTCGATCTTCCGCCCCGCATATGTTAACGATCTCATAGATAGCGGCCGATGGAAGCACCGGTATTTGCCTCTTCAACTATCTGAAACCGCGAGCGCCGGCGTGTGGACGGTTTCCGGCTGCCGGGCCTCGCGGCGCTCGATCCAGCTCAGCACCGGCGTCGTCATCAGCGTGGTGACCAGCGCGACCAGTACCAGCACGGTGAACAGGGCCGGGTTGACGATGCCCGCCTCCAGCCCGACGTTCAGCGCGATGAGCTGCATCAGGCCCCGGGCGTTCATCAGCGCGCCGACCCGCAGCGCTACACCCGGCGGCTCGCCACGGAGCCGGGCCGCCGCCCAGCAGGCGCCGAACTTGCCGGCGATCGCCGCCGTCACGCAGGCGAGCGCGAACAACAGCACCGGCAGGGAGCCGAGCAGGCCGAACTCGGTCCGCAGCCCCGAGTAGGTGAAGAACAGCGGCAGGAAGAGCGTCGCGGCGACCGGGGTGAGCGTGTCCACCACCCGGTCGGTGTTGTCGGTCCGGGGCATCACCACGCCGACCGCGAACGCGCCGAAGACCGCGTACAGGCCGATCTCGTCGGTGTACCAGGCGACCAGGAAGAGCAGGGCGACGGTGCCGAGCAGCCGGGCGCGGTCGCTGAGGGCCCGGTGGGTCATCAGCGTGGAGGCCGCCGCCCGCCCGCCGAACCAGAGCACCAGTCCGAACAGGACCGCTCCGCCCGCGGTGACGAGCGCGGGACCGGCCCGGCCGGACGCGAAGGCCAGGACGGCAGCCAGCATGATCCAGGCCACCACGTCGTCGATCGCGCCGCTGGCCAGGGAGAGGGTGCCGTGCCGGGTGCCGGCGTGCCCGTGTTCGGTGATGATCCGGGCCAGCATCGGGAACGCGGTGATGGCCAGGGCGACGCCGACGAACGCGGCCGAGACCCCGAGTGCCGTCCCGTCGGCCTGGATCGGCACGGCGCCCGCCGTGACCAGGACCAGCAGCACCCCCAGCAGGAGCGGTGCGGTGACCCCGGCCAGGGAGATCACCCCGGCGGTGCCGGCGAGCCCGGTGACCCGGTGGGCACTGAACGCGTACCCGGCCTGGAACATGAACAGCACCAGGCCGACCTGACCCACGACGTAGAGGACCGGCAGCAGCGGGGCCGGGAACAGGGCGTCCTGCACGTCCGGCAGGAGGAGCCCGAGCAACGACGGGCCGAGCAGCACGCCGGCGAGCATCTCGCTCACCACGGCGGGCTGACCCGCCTTGCCGAGCAGCCACGCGACCCCCTTGCAGAAGATCAGGATCACGGTGACCGCGATGAAGAACCGTGGCGCCAGCTCCGTTGGTGTCATCGGACAGCCCTCTCGAAGTAGTCGGTGCACAACCGCTGCCGGCGGGCGTCGAGCACCATCCAGGTGCCGAAAACCAACTGCCGGACGCTGCGGCCCACGTCGGCCCACCGGTCCCGCGACCGCATCGCGGCCAGCCGCAGCCGCCCTGGGACGGGGGACCCGGCCGGCGTCAGGTACGCCGGACCCCGGCTGGGCAGCGAGCGGGTGTGTGACGCGGAGGACGTCAGGACGTACCGGCGCAGCACCTCACGGGTCGCGGCGCGCATCATCACCGGCGCGACGCCGCGGGCCGGGCAGGCGCGGTTCGCGGTGACCCCGTACGGGATGAAGTGCGCGTCGCCGCGCTTGAGCGTCAGCCACCGGTCCGGGTCGAACCGGTCGTCGCCGGCGGCTCCGCCGCGGTGGAACGCCAGATAGTTGAAGAGCAGTACGGTTCCGGCGGGCAGGGACACGCCGGTGGGCAGCGTGATCGGCGCGGACGTGATCCGGTGCGCCACGCCGAAGAGCGGATGCACCCGCAGCGTCTCGTCGATCACCCGGTCCAGCGCCTCGTCGTCGTCGAGTCCGCGCTGCAGGGAGGGATGAGTGGCGAGGGCGAGCAGCACGTGCGCCATCGCCTCGGACATCTGCACGACGGCGGTGTTGAAGAAGGCACCCTGGAGATACCAGGCCGTCTCCCGGCTGGTGAACGGCGGCGGCAGCGTCACCGGGCAGGTCCCCGCCTCGATCCGGTCGTGCAGATACCGGGTCAGCCGATCACGCCGCCGCATGTGCCGCAGGCCGGTGCACTTCAGCCCGTTCACCACGTCCTCGGCGTTTGCGACGATCAGCGCCCGCGCGTCCGCCGGGCACGCCTCACCGAAGACGAGTTCGTAGTAGACCTCGGCCCAGACCGGCATCATGAGGTCGCGCAGCCGGACGTGGCTGGTCCGGCCGGCGGGCAGCCGGTCGAGCGCGCGCCCGGTGGCGGCGGTCGCCAGGTCGTCGCAGCGCCCGCGGCGTACCGCGAGCACCCGCCGGGTGGTGGCGGCCACGGTCCGGTACCGCTCGCCCGGCTCCAGGTGCTCCTGGTGCATGTGCGGTCCGGGCGCCAGCCAGTACCAGAACAGGTCGGACAACCCGGCTCCCCGGCTGCGCCCGTCCGCCGCCGGATCGGCGTACACCCGCTCGAAGTGCTCCATGCCGACAGTGGGGCCGGGCACCGGTACGCCCTCGACGCCGTTGACGGTGACGAACACCCACTCCCGCAGCCGGACCACCGTGCGGGGCAGCCAGTACGGCAGGGTCCACGCCACGCCGACCCCCGCCAGGACGATCAGGGCGCTCATCCGCACGCCACCGTGGCGACCAGATCGGCGCTCAGGTCGGCCGGACCGGCGGCGCCGACCAGCGCCAGCGCCCGGTCGAGGTCGGCGTGCAGCAGGTCGAGCACGTGGCGTACCCCGGCGGCGCCGCCCACCGCGAGCCCCCACAGCACCGGGCGGCCGACCAGCACCGCGCTCGCGCCGAGCGCCAGCGCCACCAGGACGTCGGTTCCCCGGCGGATGCCGCCGTCGAGCAGCACGGGCAGCCGCCCGCCGGCGGCCTCCACCACGGCGGGCAACGCGTCCAGGGTGGCGAGCGCGCCGTCGAGCTGCCGGCCGCCGTGGTTGGAGACCAGCAGACCGTCGAGCCCGTACGAGACGGCAAGCGCCGCGTCAGCCGGATGCAGCACCCCCTTCAGCAGGATCGGCAGCGTGGTCACCTCGCGCAGCCAGGCGATCCGGTCCCAGTCCAGCCCGGCGTCCATCCCGATGTCGCGTACCCGGCCGCTCGCGTCGCGCATGTTCTCGCAGGCCATCCCCGGCGGCAGGTCGGCGAAGCCGTGCCGCAGGTCGCGTTCCCGCCGGCCGAACACCGGCGAGTCGACGGTGACGACGAGGGCCGAGCAGCCGGCCGCCTCGGCCCGCCGTACCACGAGCGCGGTGAAGTCGAGGTCCGCCTGCGGGTAGAGCTGGAACCAGAGCGGGCCGCCTTCGGCGGCGACCTCCTCGACCCGCCGGGTGGCCGCCATGCTGACCACCATGATCGTGCCCGCCTCGGCGGCGGCGCGGGCGGTGGCCACCTCGCCCTCGGGGTGGGCCAGCCGGTGGAACGCGGTCGGCGCGATCAGCAACGGCATCGAGATCCGGGTGCCGAGCAGCGAGATCCGCAGGTCGCGCCGTCCGGCGCCGCGCAGGACGCGGGGCACCACGTACCGCCTGGTGAAGGCCGCCTCGTTGGCGCGGACCGTGCGCTCCTCGCCCGCTCCACCGGAGAAGAAGTCCCAGTGCACCGGGTCCAGACGGCCCCGCGCGTCGGTGGCCAGCTCGGTCAGGTTCAGCGCCGCGCCGTCCAGCGCGGCGCCCGCGAGCGGGCGCATCTCAAGCCTCGGCACGGCTCAGGCAGCTGTCGACGAACGCGACAAGCGGCGCGACGTGCGTCTCCGGCCGGTCCCACCGGTTCTCCAGGTTCTCCGCGAGGTGGTGGGTGGCGACGACCCGGCCCGCCCGGTGGTGGCGGACGACCGGATGCAGGTAGGCCGCGTCGTGGGCCTGACCGGGGACGTCCTGGGCGATCCGGCTGACGGTGACGTCGAACGGGTCCACCCGGTCGTGGTCGGGGCCGTACTCGAGGGTGACGACGAAGGCGTCCGTGTAGTCGTGGTCAGGGGTACGCAGGCCGGTGCGGGTGAAGTACTCGACCGGCACCTCGTCGTGGTAGCGCGCGTCGGACCCGGCCACAGTGACCACGTCGCCGAGGAAGCCGAACTGCTGCCACAGGGCCGACGTGCGGTTGACGCGCGCGACGACGGCGTCGGCGATCACCTCGCCGGTCGCGTCCAGCTTCTCCGCCGGCCACGGCGTGTCCCCGTACCGTCGCTCCAGGATCCGGTGCAGCGCCCGGACGGCGTACCGGAAACCGTGGATGAAGCCGCTCGTGGAGCGCTTGAAGTCCCGTTCCTGGCTGATCGTGCCGGCGAAGTAGAGGCCGGGGACGTTCACCGACTCCCACGCCGGGGTCTGCGCCGGGAAGCGGTCCCTGATCGCGAGCGCCGGCCGGCAGGTGTCCTCGAAGACGGACGCGTCGAAGGCGAACCCGGTGCAGACGAGCACCCGGTCGTACCGCAGTTCCTTGACCACCTCGTCGGCGCGGGAGAAGGAGAACGTCACCGTGTAGCCGGCGTCGTCGCGCTCGATACGTCTGACCTCGCCGTCGAGGATCGCGTTCGCCGACTTCAGCTGGTACGTGTCGAGGAAGTTGTTGTTCACCGCGCGCAGGTGACCCACGTAGTGCGTACGCCAGGCCATCCGCACCGAACTCGGCCCGGCGACGTGGATCAGTGTGGTGGTCTCCATCAGGTTGTCGGCGGTCTCGAACGCGGAGTTCCCCTTGCCGATGATCAGCACCTTCTGGTCGAGGTAGTCGCGCGGGTCGACGGACATGTCCGCGTACTGCTCGGCGAGTTCGAGCCCGGGGATCTGCGGCAGGTACGGCCGGGAGACGCCGGTGGCGACGATCAGCCGCCGCGCCCGGAAGACCTCCTCCCCCGCCCGGACCTCGAACACCCCGTCGGCCTTGCCGATCGACGTCACCCGGGTGCCGTACCGGACCCGTGCCCCCGTCTTCGCGGCGAAGTCCGCCAGGTAGCGGAGCATCACGTCGGCGTCCGGGAAGTACCGCTCGGTGTAGCCGGTGAAACGCAGCGCCGGGTCGTCGCTGAGCAGCGAGTTCCAGTCCAGCCGCAGGTTCAGCTCCGGGTCGTCCGAGCCGGTGTGCGGCTTGTTGATGGAGATCAGTTGCCGGTGGCGGGGATAGGTGGCGAAGAACGCCCCCGGGACGTCCGCCTGTTCCAGGACCAGATAGTCGCGCCTGCCGTCGGCCTCCAGCAGAGCCGCGAGTTGCAGGCCCGCCGGCCCGGCCCCGACGATCAGATAGTCAAGCGTCATGTGCGCCCACCCTCAGGGAAGAGAAACGGAGAGATCCGCGATCACGTCGGCCGCGCGCCGCACGTCACCGTCCAGCGGCCGGTCCGGATCGACCGGCGGTACGACAGCGGCCAGCGCCGCGAGCGCCTCGGCGCAGCCGGACGCGGTCGGCGTACGCGCGCCCACGTAGGCGGCCTGGCGCAGCCCCAGCGCGAGCGACCCGACGACGAGGTGCAGCAGCCGGGCCTGGTCCAGTGCCCGCAACGCGGCCTGGGTGCCGAGCGGGACGACGTCCTGGTTGTGCAGGTTCGTCGGCACGCTCTGCATGCTCGCGGGCATGGTGTCCCGGCGGATCTCGGTGATCAGCGCGGTGGCCGCCAGCTGCACCCCCTGGAGCCCGTGCTGCTGTCCCGGGCCGGCGGCCAGCATCGGCGGCAGGCCGCCGTTGCGGTTCGGGTCGACGAGCAGGTCGAGTTGCCGTTCGGCGAGGTTGCCGACCTGCGCGACGACCATCGACAGCACGTCGGCGGCGAACGCGGCCGGCTGGCCGAAGAAGTTGCCGCCGTGCACCACCAGGTCGTCGCCGGGGAAGAACAGCGGGTTGTCGGTGACACTGGCGAGGTCGGCCGCGACCACGGCGTCGACGTAGCGCAGGGCGTCCTCGGCCGCACCGAGCAGTTGCGGCGTGCAGCGGATGCTGTACGGCTCCTGCAACGGACGCGCGCCGGACGCGACGAGGCCGGCGCTGACCCGTCGCATCCGCTCGCCCACGTCGATCGCGCCCGGATGGCCGTACGCGCCCAGCAGCCGGGCGTCGAGGAACTGCGTGTCGCTGCCGAGCAGATCGGCGAGCAGGCAGGTGAGCACCTGGACCGCCCGGTGTGCGGCGCGGGCCGCGTCCAGCGCCAGCGCCGTCGCCGCCGTGGTCAGGGATGTGCCGTTGACCAGGGCGAGAGCGTCCCGGCCGTCCAGCGGCAACGGCTCCAGGCCGGCCAGCGTCAACGCCTCGCCCGCCGGCATCCGCACCCCGTCCAGGTAGGCGTGCCCCCGGCCGCGCAACGCCTGCGCCGCGGCGCCCAGCGGGATCAGGTCACCGCTGGCGCCGACCGAGCCCAGCCGGGGCATCGCGGGGACGAACGTGGTCGCGAGCATCGCCGCGAGGGCGTCGATCACGTGCGGGGAGACCCCCGACGCGCCCCGGGCCAGCGACGCGGCCCGCAGCAGCACTGTCGCGCGGACCACGTCCGGATCGATGTCCGGGCCCTGGCCGGCGCCGAGGTGGGCGAGCGTGTTGTCGGCCTGGTCGCGCAGGTCGGGGCGGCCCGCGTACCCCACCAGGGCGCCGAAGCCGGTGGTGGCGCCGTACACCGCGCGGTCCTCGCCGAGCACCGCGGACAGGAACGTGCGGGCGGCGGTGACCCGGCCCCGGACCTGCGGCCCGGCCACGACCTTGATCGGGTCGCGGGCGGCGCGGAGGTCGGCGATCCGCAGTGGGACATCGAGGTCCACCTCTGTCGTCATGGGATCGCACCCTAGAGACGAATTCTCAGAACGCTCTGAGATCGAGTCGCTACGTTGCGGCGCATGACGCTCGACTATCTGATCATCGGAGCCGGACCGGCCGGGTTGCAGCTCGCTCACCTGCTCGAGCGCGACGGCCACGACTACCTGGTCCTGGAGGCCGGCCCGGCGCCGGGCACCTTCTTCGCCACCTACCCCCGGCACCGGCAGCTCATCTCGATCAACAAGGTCTGGACCGGCTCCGACGACCCGGAGTTCAACCTGCGCGCGGACTGGAACTCACTGCTCACCGACGATCCGGCGCTGCTGTTCAAGAACTACAGCCGGCGCTACTTCCCGGACGCCGCGGACATGGTGCGCTACCTCGCCGACGTCGCCCGCGGCCTGCGGATCAGGTACGGCACCCGGGTCACCCGGGTCGCGCGCGACGGCGACCTGTTCACCGTCGACGCCGGCGACGACACGCTCACCGCCCGCCGGGTGGTAGTCGCCACCGGCGTGTCCCAGCTGTACGTGCCGCCGATCGAGGGCGCCGAACTCGCCGAACGGTACGACACGGTCAGCGTCGACCCGGACGACTTCACCGACCAGCGCGTCCTCATCATCGGCAAGGGCAACTCCGCATTCGAGACCGCCGACGCGCTCGTCGAGACGGCAGCCGTCATCCACGTCGCCGGCCCGCACTCGATCAAGCTGGCGTGGCAGACGCACTACGTCGGGCACCTGCGCGCGGTGAACAACAACTTCCTCGACACGTACCAGCTCAAGTCGCAGAACGCGGTCCTCGACGGCACCGTCGAGCGGATCGTCCGGCGCGACGACGGCGGCTACCGGATCGACTTCCGGTACGCCCGCACCGTCGAGGCGATCCGGCGGATCGACTACGACCGGGTCATCCTCTGCACCGGTTTCCGGTTCGACGCGGGCATCTTCGACCCGTCCGCCCGGCCGCGGCTCGTCATAAACGACCGCTTTCCCGAGCAGACCTCGGCGTACGAGTCGGTGAACGTACCGGACCTCTACTTCGCCGGCACGCTCACCCAGCAGCGCGACTTCAAGCGCTCGACGAACGGGTTCATCCACGGCTTCCGGTACGGCGTACGCGCCCTGCACCGGATCCTCGGCGCCCGCCACCACGACACGCCGTGGCCGACCACGCCGCTGGAGGTCACCCCGGAGGCGATCGCGGACGCGATCATCGCGCGGATCAACCGCACCTCGGCGCTGTGGCAGCAGTTCGCCGTCCTCGGTGACGTCGTCGTCGTCTCCGGCGACACCGCGCGCTACCACGAGGAGGTGCCCGTCGCGTACGTGCACGACGGCGGGCTGGGCCCGGAACCGTTCGCGTTCGTGGTCACCCTGGAGTACGGGCCGGACCACGACCAGGTCGACCCGTTCGACATCACGGTGCCGCGGATCGCCGAGAACGACGCCGCGCACGCGCACGACGCGAGCTACCTGCACCCGGTCGTCCGGGTCCATCGTGGCGGGAAGGTCGTCGCGGCGCACCACCTCGCGGAGAACCTGGAGAACCACTGGAACCTGCCGGACGTGCACCACCAGCCGCTCGTGCTCTTCGTCAAGGGCGTCCTCTCCGATGCCGGCTGAGGTCTGGCCCCAGCCCGTGCTGGACCTGCTCGCCGCCGGTGACGACCGGCCGGTCTTCGAGGAGGGCGACCGGACGGTCACGACCGCCCAGATGTACCGGCTGGTCCGTCGCATCGCCGCCGGGCTCCGCGCCGCCGGGGCCGGGCCCGGTGTCGGGGTGGCGCTGCGGCTCGGTGTCACAGCTGAAGCGTTCGCGGCGATCATCGCGGCCTTCGCGGTGGGCGCCCGGGTCTCCGGGATCCGCCCCGACCTGGGCCCGGCGCACCGCGCCTGGCAGCTCGGCGGCACCACGCTGCTGGTCGACGACGCCCGGGTCGCCGAACTGGCGCGCACCCCCGACGACGGACGACCGCTGATCGCCGCCGGGCACCCGGACGACGTCGCCCGGATCATCTGGACCAGCGGCAGCACCGGCAGCCCGAAGGGCTGCGCCCAGACGTACGCGGCGATGAGCGCGGCCTGGACGCCGTACCCCGATCGCTGGCCGCCGGCGGTCGCGGACCTCGCCACCCGGCTCCAGCGGTATCTCGTCTTCGGTTCGCTGAGCAGCCAGGTGATGCTGGAGTACGGCATCCTCACCCTGGCCGCGGGCGGCACCCTGGTCGCGGCCCGGCCCCCTGGCTTCCCCGGCATGATCGCCCGGCACCGGGCGACCGCGAGCGTGATCACCGTGGGCAAGCTGTACCAGCTCGTGCGGGACCAGCGCACCGACCCGGTCGACCTGAGCAGCCTGCGGGCCCTGCTGGTCTCCGGTTCCCCGCTCGCACCGGGCCGGCTCGCCGAGGCGCTCGACGTGCTCGGGCCCGTCGTCTTCCACGGCTACGGCCAGACCGAGACCGGCATGATCACGATGGTGACGCCGGCCGAGATGCTGGCGTACCCGGCCGCGCTCGCCTCGGTCGGCCGGCCTCCCCCGGTGACGGCGCTGTCCATCCGGGACGCCGAGGGCCGTCCCGCCACCGAGGGGGAACTGTTCGTCCGGACACCGGCGCAGGCCACCGCGTACTGGAACGATCCGGCCGAGAGCGCCGAGGTGTTCGCCGACGGCTGGGTCCGCACCCGCGACCTGGCCCGGCTCGACGGCGACGGCTACCTGCACCTGCTCGGCCGGATCCGGGACGTCGTCATCGTGCAGGCCAACCTGGTGTACGCGGGCCCGATCGAGCGGGTCCTCGCCGCCGATCCCACAGTCGCCGAGGCGTACGTCGTCGGCCGTCCCGACGACGTCACCGGGGAGGCGGTGCACGCCTACGTGGTGCCCGCCGCCGGTTGCGTACCTGATGCCGGGCGGCTGCGCGCGGTGGTGGCGGAGGCGCTGGGCGAGGCGTCGGTCCCGCAGGCGATCCAGCCGATCGAGCGGGTGCCGACGGCACCGAGCGGAAAGCCGGACAAGCGCGCGCTGATCAGGTGAACCACCGATGGCCTAGCATCCGTGCATGGCCGTACTCGACGAGGCAGCGCAGCGTACCCGCACCCGGCTGCGGGGCACCGCCGTCGGATTCGCCGCCCTGTGGTCCGTCGCCCTCACCGCGTTCGCGGGCGTCAACCTCTGGATCGGGCTGCGGAACCGGCCGTATCTGCTGCAGTACGGCAGCGACGCGGGTGACCGGTTCGGGACCAACGTCATGGTGCTGCTGTCGTGGCTCGGCATCGTCGCCACGGTCGGCCTCGCCACGTGGGTCACCGCGCTGATGGTGCTGACGCAGACCCCCGGCATGCACAGAGGGCTGCGAACCCGGGTCCGCGTGGCATCGGCCGTGGTGCTCGTCGGCACTCCAGTGGTCACCGTCGCCGCGCTCGTCCTCGCGTACGCGCTGATCGTGCCGCGGATCTATTCGGGCGTGCAGTTCTGAAGCCCGCGGTTCCGTCCGCCTCCGGGAACGAGGACGTGACGGGTTCCGGTCCGCATTCGGCCCGGCGAAACCGGAACCGCGCCGCTCGGCCACGACGTTGATCAGGCCGACGCTCTACTACCAGGTCCTAGTAGTTCCCCTAGGATGGCGACCGCATCAGGTCGGAGCGATGGGCGCCGGGTCCATGTCTCCCTGACGAAGGGGATCAGTGGTGCCTCTCCCGCGGCGTCATCGCTCGCCGACGCGTCGCGTGGCGCGGTGGCTGCTGCTCGTGTGGCTGGCGTGCTGTCCCGCCGTGTTCGTGGTGCTCGGGTTCGCCTCGCCCGCCGCCGCGCACTTCAAGCTGCTCAAGGTCGTACCGGCGGACGGCGCCCGCGTGGACGGCACGGTCACGGAGATCCGGCTGACGTTCAGCGCCCCCGGCACGCCCACCGCGACCGGCTTCAAGCTCTCCCGCGAGGGTGCTGCCGTTCCGGTGACCACGCACACCCCCGACGGGGGCCGTACGTGGCTGGTCCACCCCTCCGCCGCCTTGCCCGACGGGAAGTTCACGCTGCGCTGGAGCGTGGCCGCCCCGGACGCCCATCCGCTGACCGGCGATGTGACGTTCACAGTGGTCCCGGCCGACGCGCCACCGGGCGCGACCGTCGCCCCCCGGCCCACGGCTGGTTCGCACGGGCACACCGGTCACGGCGGACCGGCCGTTCCGTCGGCGTCGCCGCCGGCCCACTCCGGCGGGCACGCGGTGGGCCACACCGCCGACGCCGGCCAGGGTCCGGTGCGGTTCGTCGGCACGGCGGGGCGCTGGCTGTCCTACGGGGCGATCCTGCTGGGCGTGGGTGGTCTCGTCTTCGCGCTGACCACACTGGTGGGTACACGCAGCGACATCCGGCTGGTCCAGGTCTGGGTACGCATCGCCGGGCTGACGGTGGTGGCCGGCGTGCTGCTCGAACTGGCGGCGCTGGCGGCCGTGTTCGGCGGGGGCGGTCTCGCCTCGGCGGTCAGCACGCAGGCGCTGACCGCGCTCGGCCGTACGCCGGTCGCCGCCGGACTGGGTCTGCGGTTCGCCGGCGCGGCCGGGCTGCTCGTGGCCGGTTCCCTGGAGGCGGCGCTGATCCGGGGCCGGCACGCGGTCGGGCGGCACGCCGTGGTGACGGTCGCCGCGATCCCGACCGCCCCTCGCCCTCTTGTCGTGCCACCCACCGACGACGTGAGCGGCGACGAGGCGCAGCGGGTCCGCGCGCGAGCGGTCCGGCCGGTGCTCCTCGGCGTCACGGTGGCGCTGCTGCTCGGTTCGTTCCTGTTCGACGGGCACACCGTCACCGCCGGGCCACGGGCGGTCGTCGTGGCGGCGGACGTGGCGCACACCGTCGCCGCGGCGGTGTGGGTCGGCGGCGTTCTGCTCCTGGCGGCGCTGCTGCTAGGCCGTGCGCGCCTCGGTGTGCCGACGGGCGCCGCCGAGATGGCGGTGCGCTTCTCCGTCCCGGCCACCGCGGCGGTGACGCTCACCGGCGTCGCCGGTGCCGCGCTGACGCTGACGATCCTGGACCGGCCCGGTCACCTGGTGAGCACCGGATGGGGCCAGGTGCTCCTGGTCAAGGTCGCGCTGGTGGCGGTCGTCGCCGTCGTCGGGCTCTACAACAGCAGGCGGGTGGTGCCCCGGCTGGACCACCCGACCCCGGAGGGCATGCGTCGCCTGCGCCGCACGGTGCTGGCGGAGGCGGTGCTGATGGTCGCCGTCCTGCTGGCCACCGCGGTCCTGGTCAACACCGGCATGTAGACCCGGGCCCGCGTGACCGGGGCGGCCCCGGGGTCTACAGGCAGAACAGGATGCCGGTGACCACGCCGGCGCCCAGCGGGGCGACCAGGGCGGTCGAGGCGAGCAGGGCGCGGGCGAGCAGGTTGCGGCGGTGCGGGCGGCGTCCCTGGAGGCGCTGCAGCCGGATCGCCACGTCGGCGCCGGCCATCGACAGCGCCGACGGCGGGCGCGGCGCGCCGGCGAACGTCAGCAACGCGTCGCGTACGGCAGTCGGGCCGCATTCGCGGACGGCGGCGGCGTCGGCGCGCAGTTCGACGAGCAGGCGCACTGCTGCGGGCGCCTGGCGGGTCAGGGGCAGCCACGGTACGGCGGCGGCGAGCCCTTCCACGGCGGCCACCAGGAGATGGTGGCGCTCCCGCAGGTGTGCCCGCTCGTGGCTGAGCACCGCGGCGAGCTGGTCCGCCGGCAGGTCACCGGCGGCGCTGGCCAGGACCGTGAGCCCGCCGGACCCGCCGAGGCTGTAGGCCATCGGGGTCGGGTGCGGGATCCACAGCACCGGCGCCTCGCCGGGCTCCGGCGGGCCGCCGGCGAGCGTGAGCAGGTCGGCGTGGGCGCGGCGAGCACGGTGGGCGCGCATCGCCAGGCGGGTACTCGTCACCGTGAACCGGGCGAGCACGGCCAGCAGGAGCAGCGCTCCGGTCGCCCCGACGATTTCGTCGGCGGCGGGCGGCCGGCTGGGTTGTGCCCAGTGCCAGCAGATGCGGGCGAGGTCGTGCAGCGCCCACTGCCGGGTGCTGCCCGGCGCGAGGAGCATCACGGTGGCGAGGACGAAGGTGCCGAGCACCGCGACGATCAGGCCGAGCCAGCCGAGCAGCATCGCGACGGGGTCGGCGACGTGCCGGAAGCACAGCCGCAACGCGGCGGGGCCACACCAGGCGACCAGCGCCGCGCCGGCGACGAGGGCGAGCGCGAGGCTCACGCCCCGGACTCCCGCTCGTCGAGGACCTGCCGCAGGATGTGCAGCTCGTGGTCGGAGGCGGACCGGGCGAAGTGAAGCAGCACCAGGTCGGGGTGGGTGCTCGTCTCGACGACCCGGCGCAGTGTCCGCGCGATGATCTCCTCGCGGGTGCCGGCGGCCCGGTAGCGGTAGGCCTTGCCGTCCTTCTCGCGTACGGCCCAGCCCTTGCGGTGCAGGTTGTCCAGCACGGTGAGCACCGTCGTGTACGCCAGGACCCGGTCGGTGGTCACCGCGTCGAGGACGTCACGCACGAGCACGGGCTCGGGGGCACGCCACAGGACGTCCATCACCGCCGATTCGAGTCTGCCCAGTTCCGCCACGTGCTCTCCCTTCGTGCCGGTCAGGGTACGTCAGGTGTCGTGGCGGTGCGGCCGGTCCCGAAGCCGGGACCGGCCGCACCCGGTCGCCTACAGGCGGTCGAGGATCTTCTGCAGGGTCTGCACCTCGGCGGCCTGGTCCGAGGCGATTCTGGCGGCCAGCGCCTTGGCCTCGGGGTTGCTCCCGTCGGCCTGCTCGGTCCTGGCCATGTCGATGGCGCCCTTGTGGTGGGCGATCATCATCTCGGCGAACATCTTGTCGAACGCGGGGCCCTTCGCCGCGGCGAGGTCCCTCATCTGCTGATCGGACATCATGCCGGGCATCCCCGCGTCCATCCCCGGCATGCCGTGCCCGGGCGTGGCGCTCATGCCGGGCATGCTGTGGTCGCTGGGCAGGTCCGTGGGCTTGCCCCAGGCCGTGAGCCACCCCTTCATGGTGGCGATCTCCGGATCCTGCGCCGCCTTGATCTTCGCGGCCAGGTCCTTCAGTTCGCTGTCGCTCGCGCGCGTCGGGGCCAGGTCGGCCATCGTCACCGCCTGCTGGTGGTGCGGGATCATCATCTGGGCGAACATCACGTCCGCGTCGTTTACTGTGGCGTCCGCGGAGGCCGAAGCGCCCGCCGCGGAACTGCTGCCGGTGCCGTGCGTCATGCCGCCGGTGTCGTCAGCGCCGCCGCAGGCGGCGGTCGCGAGCAGGGCGGTCAGAGCGACGCCCGCGAGGGCGGCGCGGCGCAGGATGGTCGGTTTCATCGGTACGTGGTCCTTGTCGTGAGGTGTGCCGGAACGGAGTCGTCGGGTCCGGGCGAGACGCCGGACCGTGGTCTCCTCACGTGCGCAGGACCGTGACGGCTCGCAGGAGCAGCCCGATGGGCCGGCGGGGTGGACCCCGGTCCGGGCCAGGCCCGCGGGACCGAGGGCCGGCCGGCGTGGCGGTGCCGCGGCGGGGCCGCCACAGCAGGGACAGGGCGCCGAGGACGAGCGCGCCGCCCAGTACCGCCAGGCACACGGTGAACACGTGCGTCCCGTCGTGGCGCCCGGGCGAGCCGTCGTCTCCGTGTGCGGCGCCGGGCGCGGCGGCGATCTCGCGGGCGGCGTCGGCGGCGTGGCCGGTGCTCCCGTGTACGGCGCTCGCGTGGGTGGCGTCGGGTCCGGCCGGGTGGCCGAAGGTGTGCATGCCGAACACCCCGAACGTCACGGCGACGAACAGCGCCAGCCGCAGCAGCGGGTGAGCGCGTCCCATCCCATCCCCTCCGCACGTCCGGCCCGGCGCGTGGCGTCCACCTCGACAACCAGCGTCTACTACAGGCGCATAGTAGATGGGATATCACGGCGGCCGGGCACGGGGAGGGCGAACGCGCACAACGCGCCGCGCGGGAACGACTACGTGACGCGGTAGGCGGTGTAGCGCACCCGGTCGGCCTCACGGATCGCCGACGCGACGAAGACGCACTGCTCCAGCACGGCCAGCGCGGGCACCGACGTCTCCAGTCGTACGCCCAGCCGGAAGTAGTACTCGGCGGGGTCGACCGCGTCGCCGCGCAGCAACGCCTCAAGGACCTCCGGGCGGCCGCTGCGGACGCCGAACGTGCGGAGGTAGACGTGACCGCCGTCGGCGGTGCGCGCCGAATAGCGCGTGTCGATCTCGATCGCGCCGTCGGGGCGGACCACCTGCCAGTCGGCGCCGCCGGGAAGGATGTCGGCCTCGACGAGGCCGGTGACCCGGCCGCCGACGACAGGCACCACGCGGCGGTGGCCCGCGCGGGTCACCCCGTGGTCCTCCAGCGCGCCGAGCCGGACCTCCACCTCGAACGCGGCCTCCAGGCCGGGAACCGCCGGGTCGCGGCCGACGTGTCGGCGCGTACTCATGGGGTGTCCTTGGTCTGCGCGAGGGCGTCGCGGAGGCGTTCCAGCGCGGGCACCGCGGCGGCGAGGGCCGCGCGGTCCGCCGCCGGAAGGGTGGCCGCGGCGCGGGCGACCAGGTCTCCGCTCGCGAGGTCGAAGCGGTCGAACAGGTCGAGGGCCTTCGGGGTGGCGAGGACGTCGACGTGGCGGTGGTTGCCGGGGCGGGGGCGGCGCTCGACGAGACCGTTGCCCTCCATCGTGGTCAGCAGGTTGCTGACCGTCGAGCGGCTCAGGCGGAGTCGTTCGGCCAGCTCGCCGGGGCCGGACACGGTGCCCCGGGGCAGGGCCCGCACGATCTCGATCTGCGCGTCCGGGATCTCCGGCAGGTGCTCGGCGGCGCGGGCGGCGGCGAGCAGCGTGCGGCGCAGCGGCGAGATCACCGACGCCAGTCGCGCCGCGTCCAGCTCGGCCGGCTCCGGGCCGGTCACGGCAGGACACCGGAGAAGACAGTCGGCGTGAGGGAGGCCCGTTCGTTGAGGTCGGCGGGCAGGAAGCCGGCCGCCTTCTTGTAGCCGGTGGCGATCTCGGTGAGCTCCTCCGGCGGGATGACGTCGTGGACGTGGTCGAACCCGTCCGGCGCGCGCTCATGGGCGAGCACCATCACCTGTTCCGGGCCCTGCCGCCTGTTGCTCAGCACGAGCGCGGTGGTCGCCGGCCGCCGGTCCGCCTCGTAGGCGTCGAGCGCCGCCCGGACCGTCGGCGCGGTGGCGAGGTGGAAGGCGAGGGTACGCGCATCGAGGATCGCCTGCGACGCGCCGTTGGAACCGTTCGGGTACATCGGGTGCGCCGCGTCGCCGAGCAGCGTCGTGTTCCCGTGGGTCCAGGTGCCGATCGGGTCGCGGTCCACCATGGGGTATTCGAGGATCTCGTCGGCGGCGGCGAGCAGTTCCGGCACGTCGAGCCACGGGAAACGCCAGTTCGCGAAGAGGGCGACGACCGGCGCGGGGTCGACGGTCCGGTTCCAGTCCGCGTTGGGCCCGGCGAAACCGGGCCCGCGCCGCTCGGCGACGACGTTGATCAAACCGGCGCCGATCGGGTACGCGACGAACTTCTGTTCCGCGTCCCCCGCCATGATCATGGTTCGCCCGTCCAGGAATCCGGGTGCCCGGGCCGTGCCCCGCCACAGCGTCAGCCCGTTCCAGATCGGCGGCCCCTCGCCGGGATGGTGTTGCCCGCGCAACGCGGAGTGGATGCCGTCCGCTCCGACGATCAGGTCGCCCGCGACGCTCACCTCCCCCGCCCCCGTCTCGAAGTGCGCGACGCCGTCGCGGACGCCGACGAGCCGGTGCCCGGTGCGTACCGCGTCGGGCCCCAGCCGTTCCCGCACCACGTCGAGCAGTTCCATCTGGAACCGGCCGCGGTGCACGGATAGCTGCGGCCAGCGGTATCCGGCGTCCAGTCCGCGCGGTTCGCTCCAGATCTGCTGACCGTGCCGGTTGTAGTAGGCAAGCGTGCCGGGGGCGGCCCCCAGCCTTTCCACGCGGTCGCCGAGGCCCAATTCGGTCAGCTCGCGGACGGCGTGCGGGAGCAGATTTATCCCGACGCCGAGTGGGCGCAGCACGTCGGCCCGCTCGTAGACGGTGATCTCACGGAAGCCGGCCCGGTGCAGGCTGAGAGCGGTGGTGAGGCCACCGATCCCCGCGCCCACGATCACGATCGCCAAGTCGTCGCTCCCTCCGCCACCGGACCACCAACCGCACAGTTTGGTCACAAAATCGTCACTCGTCAAGACGTATTCACATCGAGTTCCGACCACTCGTCCCGCAATGCGATTCGCCTTATCGGAATTCTTGACAATCAATCACCTCTGCATGACGCTGATCGACGCGGTCGGATGGTTCACCTCACCTCACCGGCCCCCAATCCTCCGGATGCACCAGCGCTTCGCACGGAAGGGCTCGTCCATGAAGAAGGTCACCGCCCTCGCTGTTCTCGCCGGCGTCGCGATCGCCCTGACCGGTTGCACGGACTCCGACGCCACCGATCCGTCTCCCGGAGCGAGCGGCGACCTGCGCAAGGTCCGCGTGGCCGCGTTGCCGATCAGCGAGACCGCCGCGCTGTGGGGCGGCATCAAGGCGGGCATCTTCCGGGAGCAGGGGCTCGACGTGGAGGTCGTGCCCGCGCAGGGCGGCGCACAGGCCATCCCGGCGCTACTAAACGGCGACATCGACTTCGCCATCGGTCAGCCGTTCGGCCCGTTCCGCGCCGACCTGCAGAACCTCGGTGTGGTGATCATCGGAAACTACGCGTCGTCCTACGCCGACGGTGACGACATCAACGCCGTGGTGGCGTCGGCGAAGTCGGGCATCACCCGGCCCGCCCAGCTCGCCGGGCGCACGGTGTCGGTGAACAGCCTGGGCGCCGCCGGCGACGTCACGATCATGGCGGCGGTCGAGAAGGACGGCGGCGATCCCGCGAAGGTCAAGTTCGTCGAGGTGGCCTTCCCGGACGCGCCGGCCCAGCTCGCCGCCGGCAACATCGACGCCGCCTGGGTGACCGAGCCGTTCATCACCCAGATGCGCAAGCGCGGTGACGTCCTCGTGGTCGCCCCGTACCAGGCCACCGTCCCCGGGCTCACCACCCTGACGACGATCACGTCGAGCAAGCTGAAGGACTCCGACGCCGCCCTGGTCGCGGACTTCTCGGCGGCGATGAAGAAGACGCTCACCTGGGCCAAGGATCCGGCCAACGAGAAGGACCTGCGTCAGGCCATCAAGGACAATCTCGAACTACCGGAGGCGGTGGCGGACTCCGTGCGGCTCCCGGCGTTCGGGTGGGAGCTCGACCGGGCCGGCCTGGAGCAACTGGCGACGCTCGCCCAGAAGTACCGCGTCCTCGACCGGCGACCCGACTTCGACCGCCTCATCCAGCAGCAGTAGCCGGCCGATGCGCAAGATCCTGCTGGGCGCCGCGGGCCTGCTGGGGTTCCTCGTCGTCTGGCAACTGATCCCGACCCTGGGACTGGTCGACCCGCACTACCTGCCGTACGCCACCGACGTGTTCGGGCGGTTGGCCCAGGAGGTCCGCGACCTGGCGTTCTGGCGGCGGGTCCGGCTCACCATGACCTCGTGGGCGATCGGCCTGGCGGTGGCGACGCTCGCCGCGGTCGCGCTGGGGACAGTGATCGGGATGGTGCCGTTCCTGCGCCGCGCGACGCACACGACAGTCGAGTTCCTGCGGCCGGTGCCGTCGGTCGCGCTGATCCCCCTCGCCGTGCTGATGTTCGGCCTGCAGATGCGCGCCGCGCTCGTCATCATCGTCTACGCGGCGTTCTGGCAGGTGTTCGTGCAGGTGATCTACGGCGTCGCCGACGTCGACACCGTCGCCCGGGACACCGCGCGCAGTTTCGGCCTCACCCGCGCCGAGCGTCTGCGATACCTCGTCCTGCCGACCGCGCTGCCGTACCTGATGACCGGCGTGCGTCTCGGCGCGGCGGTCGCGCTCATCCTGGCCGTCACCGCGGAGATGGTGATCGGCAACCCCGGCCTCGGGCGCATGATCGAACTCTCCCGCTCCGCCGGAGACGCGGTCGGCCTGTACGGCCTCGTCGTGGTCACCGGGATGCTCGGGCTGCTGGTGAACGTCGTGTTCCGCTTCGTCGAACGGCGCTCGCTGGCCTGGCACCAGTCGGTGCTCGCGGACGAGGCGACCCGGTGACCGGCCCCGGCGCGGGCCGGGCCCGCCCTCGCGATCTGGGCATCCGGGTCGCCGAGAACGTCCTGTTCGCGGTCGGGCTTCCCGTCCTGACCGTGGCGCTCTGGGCCGCCTGGTCCACCCGGTCGACGAACCGTTTCCTCGTCGGCCCCGGCACGCTCCTCGACGCGTTCCGGCAGACCTGGATCGGCCCGGCGTTCGTCGACGACGTCCTGCCCAGCCTGTACCGGCTCCTGATCGGACTGTTCGCGTCGATCCTGCTCGGCGTCGCCGCCGGCGTCGTCATCGGCCGGATCCGCCCGCTGCGCGAGATGCTCGAACCGCTGCTGGAGTTCTTCCGGGCGATTCCGCCACCCGTGCTGATCCCGGTCGCGATGCTGCTGCTCGGCATCACCGACACCATGAAGGTCGTCGTCATCACCTCCGGCGCGATCTGGCCGGTCCTGCTGAACACGATCGAAGGCGTCCGGGCGACCGACAGCGTGATGACGGAGACCGCGTACTCGTTCCGGATCTCCCGGTGGGACCGGCTGTGGCGGCTGACCCTCCCGGCGGCGAGCCCGCGCATCATGACCGGCGTACGGCAGGCGCTCTCGGTGGCCCTGATCCTCATGGTGATCTCGGAGATGTTCGCGTCGTCGGCAGGGCTCGGCTACCGGATCGCCTACTTCCAGCGGAACTACCTCATCGCCGAGATGTGGAGCGGGATCCTGCTGCTCGGCCTCATCGGCGTCGTCCTCGCCGTGGTCTTCGGTGTCGTCGAACGCCGCGTCCTGCGCTGGTACCACGGAATGAAGGAGGTGACCCGTGGCTGACGGGCGTCCCCTGCTGAGGGTCGAGCACCTGCGGAAGGTCTACGCCTCCGGCCGGGGTGAGGTCGAGGCGATCGGGGACATCAGCTTCACCATGAACCCCGGCGAGCTGCTGTGCGTCGTCGGTCCCTCGGGCTGCGGGAAGACCACGCTCCTGAAATGCCTCGCCGGGCTGCTCCGCCCCACCAGCGGCCTCGTCGAGATGGAGGGGGCGCCGGTGACCGGCCCGAGCCCGGCGATGGCGGTGGTCTTCCAGGAGTACGGCCGCAGCCTCTACCCGTGGCTGACGGTCCGCGGCAACGTGGAGCTTCCGCTCCGCCACAAGAAGCTCTCCCGCGCCGAACGCGCCCGGACGGTCGCCGACGCCCTCGACGCGGTCGGGCTGCCGCAGTCGGCGCGCAGCCATCCGTGGCAGCTCTCCGGCGGGATGCAGCAGCGGGTGGCGATCGCACGCGCCATCGCGTACCAGCCGGACGTGCTCATCATGGACGAGCCGTTCGCCGCCGTGGACGCGCAGACCCGCGCCGATCTGGAGGACCTCGTCCGCGAACTGCACCTGACCCGTGGCATCTCCACCGTGTTCGTGACGCACGACATCGACGAGTCGGTGTACCTGGGCCAGCGCGTGCTCGTCCTGTCGAACTCGCCGACCCGGGTGCAGGAGGACCTCGTCATCGACCTCCCCCGGGAACGCGACCAGCTCACCACCCGGGCCCTGCCCCGGTTCACCGAGCTGCGGACCCACGTCTACGAGCAGATCCAGCGGGCCAAGCGCGGGCCGGTGGTCCCGTCCTCGCGGGTCCACCGGCCGTAGTCGCATCGATCACCGCGGATCTAGGTTCGAGGTGACGGACCGGTGGAGGGCGGAAGCATGATCGGAACCCTGGTGGAGAACGGTCTCACGGCGTTGGCCCGCTACGACTCCTACGGCCAGGAACAGATCGACGAGATCGTGAAGAAGGCGTCGGTGGCCGCGCTCGGCCGGCACGCCGAACTCGCGATGCTGGCGGTCGAGGAGACCGGCCGCGGCGTGTTCGAGGACAAGGCGGTGAAGAACATCTTCGCCTGCGAGCACGTCACCAACCACATGGCCGACATCCGTACCGTCGGGGTGATCGCGCAGGACGACATCACCGGCATCACCCAGATCGCCGAGCCGGTGGGCGTGGTGGCCGCCGTGACGCCCGTGACGAACCCGACCTCGACCACCATCTTCAAGGCGCTGCTGGCCCTCAAGACCCGCAATCCGGTGATCTTCGCCTTCCACCCGGCGGCGCAGCGCTGCAGCGCGGAGGCGGCCCGCACGGTCCGCGACGCCGCCGTCGCCGCCGGGGCGCCGGAGCACTGCATCCAGTGGATCGACGAGCCGTCGGTGGCCGCGACGAACGAGCTGATGCGGCATCCCGCCGTCTCGGTGGTCCTGGCGACCGGCGGCAACGCGATGGTCCGGGCCGCCTACTCCACCGGCAAACCGGCGCTCGGTGTCGGCGCCGGCAACGTCCCCGCGTACATCGAGGCGTCGGCCGACGTGGCCCGCGCGGTGAACGACGTGGTGCTGTCGAAGGCGTTCGACAACGGCATGATCTGCGCCTCCGAGCAGGCCGTCATCATCGACGACCCGATCCGGCCGGCCGCCCTCGCCGAGTTCCGGCGACTGCACGCCCACATCGCGACACCGGAGGAGAAGTCGCTGCTGGAGAAGCTACTCTTCGGCTCCGGGAAGCTCAACCCGGACGTGGTCGGGCAGCCGGTGACCTGGATCGCCGAACACGCCGGATTCCCGGTCGCCCCGGACACCTCGATCATCCTGGTCCCGGTCGACCGGGTCGGCCCGGCCGAGCCGCTGACCCGGGAGAAGCTCTGCCCGGTGCTCGCCCTGCTGCCCGCCACCGGTCACGACCAGGCCTTCGGGTACGCCGAGCAGATGGTCGAGTTCGACGGCCTGGGTCACAGCGCCGTCATCCACACGCGGGACGCCGACCTGGCCGAGGCGTACGGCCGCCGGGTCAAGGCCGTCCGGATCATCTGGAACGCGCCGGCCTCGCAGGGCGGCATCGGCGACATTTACAACGCCTTCCTGCCGTCGCTGACGCTGGGCTGCGGAAGCTACGGCCACAACTCGGTGTCGCACAACGTCACGGCTGTCGACCTCATCAACATCAAGCGGGTGGCCCGGCGGACGAACAACCTGCAGTGGTTCAAAGTTCCGCCGAAGATCTACTTCGAGCCGAACGCGATCCGCTACCTCGCCGACATGCCCGACGTGCACCGGGTCACCGTGGTTACCGACCACACCATGACCAGACTGGGGTACGTGGACCGCGTGTTGTCCGTGCTGCACCGCCGCCGCGAGCAGGTGGCCCTGCAGATCATCGACGACGTCGAGCCGGAGCCCAGCGTGCGTACCGTCGACCGGGGCGCCGAGTCGATGCGCTCGTTCCGCCCGGACACCATCATCGCGCTCGGCGGGGGTTCGGCGATGGACGCCGCCAAGGTGATGTGGCTGCGCTACGAGCACCCCGAGGTGGTCTTCGCCGATCTGCGGGAGAAGTTCTTCGACATCCGCAAACGTGCCTTCAAGTTCCCCACCCTCGGCGCGCTGGCCCAGCTCGTCTGCATCCCGACCACCTCCGGCACCGGAGCCGAGGTCACCCCGTTCGCGGTCATCACCGACACCGCGTCGGGCAAGAAGTACCCGCTCGCCGACTACGCCCTCACGCCGAGCGTGGCGATCGTCGACCCGGTCCTGGCCGCCGACCTGCCGGCGGTGGTCACCGCGGACAGCGGCTTCGACGCGCTGACCCACGCGATCGAGTCGTACGTGTCCGTCTACGCCAACGACTTCACCGACGGGCTGGCCCTGCATGCCGTCCGGCTCATCTTCGGCAACCTCGCCCGGGCCGTCCACCAGGGCGCCGCCGATCCGGTGGCCCGCGAGAAGATGCACAACGCCGGGACGATCGCCGGCATGGCGTTCGGCAGCGCCTTCCTCGGCATCGTGCACGCCATGTCGCACACCCTGGGTGCCACCTTCCACGTCGCACACGGGCGCACCAACGCGATCCTGCTCCCGCACGTCATCAGGTACAACGGCACCGTGCCGAGCAAGCTCACCGGCTGGCCCCGGTACGAGACCTACCGGGCGCCGCAACGCTTCGCCGACATCGCCCGTACCCTCGGGCTCCCCGCGGCGACCGACGCCGAAGCGGTCGAAGCTCTGGCCACGGCGATCGAGCGCCTGCGCGACGAGGTCGGCATCGAGCCGTCGTTCGCGGCGGTCGGCGTGGACGAGCAGGCCTTCCTCGCGGCGCTGCCGCAGCAGGCGCTGAACGCGTACGAGGACCAGTGCGCGCCGGCGAACCCCCGGATGCCGATGCTCGACGACATGCAGGAACTGATGCGCGCCGCCTACTACGGACCGGCGACCGCCGGCTGATCCCGGCGGTGACCGCCGCCTCGCCCAGGAGAGGCCCGGCGGTGCGCGACGGCCGCCGGCGAGGGCCGAAGGTCCCTCGGCTTCCGGCCCGCGGCCCCCCGTGGCCGGGCGCCGCCGGGCCTAGGCTAGGTCCGGACAAGACGAGATCAGTGGAAGGGAAGCACGGTGACCGCGGTCGAATCCGAACTCCGTACGCTCGCCGAACTCGACGACACCGAACTCGCCCGTCTGGACGCGTGGTGGCGGGCGAACAACTACCTGACCATCGGTCAGATCTACCTGCAGGGCAACCCACTGCTGCGCGAGCCCCTGGCGGCCGAGCACATCAAGCCGCGCCTGCTCGGCCACTGGGGAACCAGCCCCGGCCTGTCGCTGATCTACGCGCACGTCTCCCGGCTGATCCGGCGCACCGGCCAGCAGGCGATCTACCTGGCCGGTCCGGGTCACGGCGGGCCGGCACTGGTGGCCGCCGGCTACCTGGAGGGCACCTACAGCGAGATCTACCCGGACGTCAGCCAGGACGAGACCGGGATGCTGCGCCTGTTCCGGCAGTTCTCCAGCCCCGGCGGTATCCCGTCGCACGTGTCGGTGACCACCCCGGGTTCCATTCACGAGGGCGGTGAGCTGGGCTACGTCCTGGTCCACGCGTTCGGCGCGGTCATGGACAACCCGGACCTGCTGGCCATCGCGGTGGTGGGCGACGGCGAGGCCGAGACCGGGCCCCTGGAGGGTTCCTGGAAGGGCGTGTCCTTCCTCAACCCCGAGCGCGACGGCGCGGTCCTGCCGATCCTGCACCTCAACGACGCCAAGATCTCCGGGCCCACCGTGCTGGGGCGCAAGGACCCCGAGGAGGTACGCCACCTGCTGCGGGGCCACGGCTACGACGTCATCGAGGTCGAGGGCTCCGACCTGCCCGGCATGCACCACCGCTTCGCCGCCGCCCTGGCCACCGCCTGGACGAGGATCCGCGACATCCAGACCGCCGCCCGGGACGGCTCCTGGGACGGTACGCGTCCGACCTGGCCGCTGATCGTCCTGCGGTCGCCGAAGGGCTGGACCGGGCCGGACACCGTCGACGGGGTCACCGTCACCGGGACGTGGCGCTCCCACCAGGTGCCGCTGTCCGGCGTGAAGGACAATCCGGAGCACCTCGCGCTGCTGGAGCGCTGGCTCAGGTCGTACCGTCCGGAGGAACTGTTCGACTCCACCGGCGCGCCCGTGGCGCTGGTCCGGGACCAGGCCCCCGACGGCGACCTGCGGATGAGCGCCAGCCCGCACGCGAACGGCGGGCTGCTCACCCGGGACCTGGACCTGCCGGACTTCCGTTCCTACGCGATCGAGGTGTCCCAGCCGGCGCAGCAGCGGGCCGAGTCGACGCGCAAGCTGGGCGAGATGATGCGCGACATCTACGCCCGCAACGCCGACCGGTTCCGGTTGTTCTGTCCGGACGAGACGAACAGCAACCGCCTCGGCGGCGTCTTCGACGTCTCCGACCGCGCCTTCATGGAGCGGGTGACGCCGGAGGACGTGGCGATCAGCCGCGACGGCCGGGTCATGGAGGTGCTCAGCGAGCACAACTGCCACGGTTGGCTGGAGGGCTACAACCTGACCGGCCGGCACGGCATGTTCGCCACCTACGAGGCGTTCGCCATGGTCAGCGCCTCCCAGACGGTGCAGCACGGCAAGTGGCTACAGGAGGCCAAGCACCTGCCGTGGCGCGCGAAGGTGCCGAGCCTCAACGTGCTGCTGACCTCGACGGCGTGGCGCAACGACCACAACGGCTTCTCCCACCAGGGCCCGGGCCTGATCCAGGTGGTGCTCACCCAGCGCGGCGACGTCGCCCGGGTCTACCTGCCGCCGGACGCCAACACCCTGCTGTCGGTGGCCGACCACTGCTTCCGGTCGCGGTCGTACATCAACCTGATCGTCATCGACAAGCAGCCGCAGTTGCAGTACCTCTCGATGGACGAGGCGATCGGACACTGCGCGCGCGGGGCGGGGATCTGGGAGTGGGCCGGCACCGACGACGGCACCAGCGACCCCGACATCGTCCTCGCCTGCGCCGGCGACGTCGTCACCATGGAGACGGTCGCGGCGGCGCAGATCCTGCGCGACCGGCTGCCCGGTCTGAAGGTGCGCGTCGTCAACGTGGTCGACCTGATGGCCCTGGTCCGGCCCAAGGACCACCCGCACGGCATGAGCGAGACCCTGTTCACCGAGCTGTTCACCGACGACGTCGACGTGGTCTTCTCCTTCCACGGCTACCCCGGCGCGATCCACCAGCTCGTCCACGGCCGCCCGGACGCGGACCGGTTCCGCGTGCGCGGCTTCATCGAGCAGGGCACGACCACCACCCCGTTCGACATGACGGTGCGCAACAAGGCGTCGCGGTACCACCTCGTGATGGACGCCATCAACAACGCCAAGCGGCTGCCGCGCGGTGCGGCGGACCTCAAGGCGTGGTGCCGCAGTCAGCTCGACCGCCACGAGGCGTACGTGGTGGAGCACCTGGAGGACATGCCCGAGGTCCGCGACTGGGCCCTGGGCGACTGGGCCGCACGCGGCTGAGTTCGACGGGGACGGTGGCGCCGGTCGGCGCCACCGTCCCCGTCGCGCACGCGCGGGTCCGCCGTCAGAACACGCGTGTACGGCGTGGACCGGACGCGAGGCCCGCGATCGGGCCGACGGCGCCGTCCCGCCCGGGTTGCCGGGGCTCGCCCGTGAGGTCGACGTCCATCACGGCGGGGCTGCCGTCCGGCTCCTCGAACTCCGCGTCGGCGCACCGGACCCGTTCCAGGTCCCGGCCGGTGACCACACCGATGCGGGCCTCGTCGAACGCCTGCGGGAGGTCGGTGACGAGCCAGACCGCGTCGCCCTCGTCCACGACTGCCGCCGACGCGGCGCCCAGCACCAGTGGCTCGTGCTCACCCTCGAACGGCCGGGCCCCGGCGGCGTAGGCGTTCGCGCGGGCGTACACCGGTTGTCTCACCTCGACGTACTTCTGCTGGTCGCTCGGCGGCTGGTCGGCGAGGCGGGCCAGGTACTCGGCGAACGACGCCGGATGCCCGTCGTATCCGGCGGTGCCGGCCAGCGGCGGCCCTTCGCCCTCCGCGCCCGCACCGTAGGCCGCGCCCGGGTCGCCGCCCAGGAAGAGGTTCCCCACGTACCTGTCGTCGCCGCCGTAGATCACCGCGTAGCCGGCCACCTGGGTGCTGTGCGGCAGGTGGTACGGCGTCGCGCGGTCCAGCACCGGCTCCAGCCGCACGGTGCCGCAGATCAGGTTGCAGACGAAGGCACCGCCCTGGCTGAACAGCTCCAGCGCGGCGGGCGAGCCGAAGATGTTGTGCTCGACCAGGTAGGGGCCGTGGCTGACCTCGACGAAGAGGTCCCGGGAGTTGTCGTGGTAGACGTTGCGGGAGAGCCGGGTGCCCTGTGCCTGCCAGTCCAGCCAGGTGCCGAGCGAGCAGTCGTGGATCCGGTTGTGCCGGATCACCACGTCGATGGCGGCGTGCAGCTTGATGCCGGCGATCTCGTACCCGTAGAACTCGCGCTTCACGCCGATGCGGTGGATGTGGTTGTCCTCGATGGTGGAGAACGCGCATCCCAGGTGACCCACTATCGCGTTCTGGCCGCAGTCGTAGATCGTGTTGCGGCGGATCACGTGCGAGCCGATGTGCTCCCGGTCCCACCCGATCCGGCGGGCCGCGAAGACCGACTCCACCTGGTACTGGTAGCCCGGCTTGTCACCGCGCAGAGCCGAGAAGTTCCGCCCGGTCGACCCCTCCTTCCCGATCGAGATCGCCGCGCACTTGGCGTCGTGGATCACGTTGTCCTCGATGACCCATCCCTTCGCCCAGCCCGGCCCGATCAGTCCCGGCTGGTCGGCGGTCGGCGGCGCCCACGGGCTGGCCGCGTGCGCCAGCTCGAAGCCACGGACGGTGATGTGGTCCAGGTGCGGCTGGTCCGGGTAGAAGACGCTGCGGCGTACGTTGATCTCGACGAGTTCCGCGTTCGGGTCGGCACCCTGGAAGTTGGCCCAGATCGTCGTCCGCTCACCGACCTCGGCGTACCAGACGAGCCGGGTCCGGTCGGGATCGCCTACCGGACGGGGCAGCCTGGTCCAGTCGTCGACGACCTCGATGCGCCGGGGCGGATCGTCGACCTCCGCCCGGCTCCCCACCTCGAAGAAGCTCAGGCCGTTCAGGTAGACGTCGCCGAGGTGCCGCCGTGGCGCACCCGGGCGGTAGACGATCCAGTCGCCGGTCACCTCCTCGGCGAACGGGTTGAACGAGCCGAACACGGCGTTGTCGACGACCGCCCGCCACACGGTCCCGCCGAGCGGCTCCCAGCCGGTGACGCGTTCCGATCCCTTGATCACCACGTGCTCGCCGGGCGCCGCCTCGTAGGTGATGCGGCGGGAGTCGCTGAGACCGCCGTGGCGTGGCTTCACCCACTCGCGGTACTCCCCCGCGTGCACCACCACCGTGTCACCGGGCTGCGCTACGCCCGCCGCCCGGTTGATCGTCCGGAAGGGCCGCTCGGCGCAGCCGTCGGCGCGATCCGAACCGGTGATCGCCACATGGAACACGGATGCCATCCGGGGAGCCTCCTCGTCGACTGATGGAGATGTCTTCGGCGGCGCGTCCGCGCCCGTTCACGTCCATACCGGCAGGTCGATCGCGGACGGGTGGGCGCCGCCGTGGGAGATCTCCTGCTGCGCCCGTACGGTGGTGGTCGCGGTGGCGGCGGGTTCGCCGGTGCCGGGGTTGCGGGCGTAGCGCGGATGCGCTCCGGAGCTGACCTGCACGGCGATGCGGTGGCCGGCGGCGAAGCGGTGGAACGCCGGCCACAGCGGCACGTCCAACTCGACGAAACCGTCCTCACGAGGTCGCGGGTCGGTGGCCGCGGTGCCGACGCCGCCGATGCGGCGGATGCCGTCGCACACGCTCATCGAGCGGCCGTCGGGGTGCACGTCGCAGATCCGGACGAACACGTCCGCGCCGGCCGCCGTCGAGCGGAACCGGACCCGAGCGATCGGCTCCCCGGCGAGGACGACGGCGTGATCCAGCGGTGGACTGCCGAAGACGACCACGTCGCTACGGCGTTCGTGGGCGCTGTTGTCGACCGGCCCGCAGGACGGGCCCAGGCCGGGGCCACCGACCGCGGGTGTGGGCCGGTCGGGATCGTAGGTGTAGCGGGTGCCGCCGCCGTCGGGGACGGCCGGGTCGAGCAGTCCGGACCGGTGCAGGTACCACCGCCGCACGGCGGTGCCCGGCGGCGGCCACGCGGGCAGGTCGTGCCACTGGTCCGCGCCGGTCAGGAAGGCGCGCACGGGCGCGGGCCGGGCCGCCGGTACGCCGGCGAAGTGTTCCTTGAGGAACGCGATCGACTCGGCGAGGAACGGGCTCTGATCGCTGCGGTGGCCCCACGGGCCGATGGTCAGCCGGGGCGGGCGACCGGCCGCGACCAGTTGGGCGTAGGTGCGCAGCTGCCAGGGGAGGAACAGGTCGTACCAGCCGGTGGCCATGTAGACGGGCGCTGTCACGTCGGGCACCGACGCGGTGTGCGACTGCCGGGTCCAGTAGTCGTCGGTGAGCTGCTCGTGCGTCAACCAGTCCTGGTACCAGCCGATCGGGTGGCCCGCCACGGTGGAGTCGCCGCGCGACAGCGGCAGGACGTCGAACGCTTCGGCCAGCTTCCGGTCCGGCCGCCGCGCGAGCCGCGCCCGGACCAGGGCGCCGCGCATGCCCCGCAGGGCCATCAGACGCGACCAGCCGAGCGAGCCGCCCAGCGAGAAGGCGCCATTGGTCCAGGTGACCGCGCCGAAGTCGGCCATCGTCACGTTCAGGCACAGGGCGTCAGGGGCGTTGGCGGGGTCGTCCCGGCACATCCGTCCCGCCACCGCCCACTGGGTGTAGCCGAGGTAGCTCTCGCCGTACGTCGCGACGGTGCCGGTGAACCAGTGCTGGCGGCGTACCCACCGGTGGGTGGCCATGCCGTCACGCTGCTCGTCGAGCTGGGGGCGGAAGCTGCCACCCGAGCCACCGGTACCGCGGCAGCTCTGCACCAGCACCGTGAACCCCTCGCCGGCCAGCGCCGGCGCGTCTGTGAGCGAGCCGTGCCGGCCGTACGGCGAGCGGACGACGATCGTGGGCAGCGGCGGTTCCACCGGGCCGGCGGGCAGGTAGAGGTCGGCGACCAGCTCGACGCCGTCGTCCATCGGCACCCGCAGCCCGCGCCGCACCGTGACGGGGTACGGGCTGCGGCGGGCACTCCGGAGCCGGCCGGTCAGTCGGCGGCGGAGGCTCGTCATCCCTCACCCCTTGAACGCGCCTTCCATGATCCCCTGCACCAGACGGCGCCCGACGAAGACGAACAGCACCAGCAGCGGAATGGTGGCCAGGAAGGAACCGGACATGGCCAGGCCCAGATCGATGTCCCGGTTCTGCTGCAGTGCCTTGATGGCGATCTGGACGGTGTAGTTCTCCGGCGACTTCAACACGATGAACGGCCACAGGAAGTCGTTCCACGCGTAGACGAACGTGAACAGCCCCAGCACGTACGCCGCCGGGCGGACCAACGGGAAGGCGATCCGCCAGAAGATCTGCCAGGTGGTCGCGCCGTCCACCCGCGCCGCCTGCATCAGCTCGTCGTCGATGGTGCTGCCGATGTGCTGGCGCATCCAGAAGATGCCGAACGCGCTGACCAGCCCGGGAACGATCACCGCCTGGAGGCTGTCCACCCAGTCCAACTGGGAGATGATCAGGTACTGCGGCACCACTGCCAGCTGCGCCGGCACCGTCATGGTCAGCACGACGATGAGGAACAGCGTGTTACGGCCCGGGAAGGACAGCTTGGCGAAGGCGAAGCCGGCCAGCGCGCAGAGCACCGCCTGACCCACGGCGATCGTGCCGGCGACGATGAGGCTGTTCAGCAGGGACTGCACGAACGGCACGATGGTGAAGACCAGCTCGGCCAGGTGCAGGAAGTTGCCGCCGGGTGTGAGGGTCGGAGGCAGAGTCGTCGCGGTGGCGGAGTCCGTCGTCGCCACCACGAACATCCAGTAGAGCGGGAAGACGCTGGCGAGCGCCATGAGGGTCAGCAGCGCGTACACCGGGATCGGGACGCGGTTGGCCTGGCGCCGCCGGGCCCGCCGGGGCGCGGCGGTCGGGGGTACGGGCTTCATGGGCGCTCCGAACGGATGCGGGTGGTCAGCAGGTAGTTGAGTCCGGAGAACACCACCACGATGACGAAGAGCGCGACGCCGACCGCCGCGCCGTAGCCGAAGTGGAACTGCCCGAAGGACTGCTCGTAGAGGTAGAGGGTGACGGTCTGGCACTGCCGTGCCGCCCCGCACGTGAGGCCGCCGACCGGGTTGGCCAGCAGCGGCTCGGTGAAGACCTGCAGCCCGCCGATGGTCGACGTCACGACGGTGAACGCGATGATCGGCCGCAACGACGGGATGCTGATGTGCAGGAACTGCTTCCAGCCGTTCGCGCCGTCGGCGGCGGCGGCCTCGTACAGTTCCCGCGGCACCGCCTGCAGCGCGGCGAGGTACAGCAGTGTGTTGTATCCGGTCCAGCGCCAGGCGATCATCGTGGCGATCATGATGTGACTGCCCCACAGCGACGCCGTGAAGTCGATGTGCTCGAAGCCCAGCAGTCCCAGGAACCAATTGATCATGCCGTAGTCCCTGTCGAACATCTGGGCGAAGACGATCGTCGTGGCCGCCACCGAGGTGACGTAGGGAACGAGCACCGACATCCGGAACAGGGCGGCCAGCCGCAGCCGCGCGTGGTTGAGCAGGTGCGCCAGGCCGAGCGCCAGGAGCAACTGCGGCACCGTCGACAGCACCCAGATGCTGAACGTGTTCCGCAGCGCCCCCCAGAAACGGGGGTCGTCCAGCAGTTCGGAGAAGTTGTCCAGCCCCACGAAACGGTGCTCACCGATCGGATCCCAGTCGAACAGCGAGATGTAGAAGGTGAACAGCAGCGGGAAGAGGCCGAAGATCAAAAAGAGCACGAAGAACGGCGAGATGTACGCGTACGGCGCCAGGAACTCCCGTACGCCCTGCTGGATCCGCCTGTTGCGAGCGGGCCTCCGGACGTCCGGTGGTGCCGGGGCCGGGCCGAGCATGGTGGTCAAAGCGTCACCCTCCCGATGGGCGGCGGCCGGGCGGTACCCGGCCGCCGCGCATCAGCCCTCGGTCATTCGCGTACGGCGTTCTTGACGTTCGTCAGCGCGGTGTCCCAGGCCTTCGCCGGGTCCACCTTGCCCTGCTCGACACTGGTGAGCGTGTTGAGGAACTCGGTGCCGATGGGGCCGTCCTGCGGACCGAAGTAGAAGGGCTTGATTCCCAGCACCGACTGGGTGTAGATCTTGCCAATCGGTGCGTTGCTGAAGAACGGGTCGGTCTTCCCGACCAGCTGCGGGTCCGTGTAGACCGACGGGGTGGTGGGCAGCGACCCCTGCATCAGGAAGTGGTCCAGCTGCCCCTTCGGCGACTGCATCTCGGAGATGTAGTTCCACGCCGCCTTCGCGTTCTTGGCGCGCTTGGGGATGGCGAGGAAGCTGCCGCCCCAGTTCCCCGAGCCACCGGGGATGGTGGCGATGTCCCACTTCCCGTTCGTCTCGGGGGCGTTCGTCTTCATCTGGCTGAGCATCCACGACGGTGAGCACACCACCGCGTAGTCGCCCTTCTTCATCGCCGCGGTCCAGCCGGACGAGAACGACCCCTGCTTGGCGGAGATGCCCGCACCGAAGGCCTTCAGCGTCACGTCGAACGCCGCCTTGACCTGCTCGTTGTCGTAGTCCAGCTGGCGGTCGGCGCTGTAGTAGCGCTGACTGCCCTGGTTGACCGCCTGAAAGAAGACGCTGGTCGGCGTGTTGTCCACGAACGGCTTGCCGGTCTTCTGGACGTACGTCTTGCCGACGTTTATGAACTCGTCCCACGTCGGCCAGAGCTTGGAGACCGACTCCCGGTCGGTGGGCAGGCCGGCCGCCTTGAACAGATCCGTACGGTAGGCCACCGCCAAGCCGCCGACGTCGGTCGGCACACCGATGATCTTGCCGTCCTTCGTCGTCGACTGCGCCATCACCCAGTCGAGATAGTTGCCCTTGATGTCGTTCGCGCCCAGCGTGGCGAGATCGACGAAGTTGTCCGGAGACTGCATGAACTTCGGCAGGTCGTCGGCCTGGATCAGCACCAGGTCAGGCACCTTCCCACCGGCCAGCGCGGCGGTGAGCGCCTGCGCGGTCTCGGTCGTGCTGCCCACCTCGGTGAGCTTGATGCGCACGTCGGGGTGCGCCTTGGTGTAGACGTCGACGTCGGCCTTCTGGTTGATGTTGGCGAACGACCAGAACTCGAAGGTCTTCGAGTCGGACTTACCGTCTGATCCGCCACAGCCGGCGAGGAGGAGCACGACGGCGGCCATGACGGCTGTGGTGGTGGTCCGGACGCGTTTCAACGGCCCTCCAGCGGTGTGATCGTGAGCGGCGGTGGTGGGGTGGCGGCGACGAACCAGGGCGACGGCCTGTCCACAGCGCGGGCACGCCGGCAGGCCGGTCGTCGCCTCGTCGTCGGTCAGCTCGACGTCTCCGAAAATTATCGAGATATTTGCATGTCACGATCTCGTGCGCTGAGGCTACTAAGTGCCCCGACATCCGTCAACAGGGCTGCTGCCAGCAAGATCGCATGACGACAGGGCGGATTCCCGATCGGCACAGCGCCGAAAGTTTCGGGGCAGGCGGCACGAATCTGCGCGAAGGATGTCACCGGCGGCTCGCTCGTTCACGTCCCGACACGGCCCGGCAACGGTCGCCGGGGCCGCCTCGGGCCGGGCCCCGGCCGACGAGGCGCGTGCCGGGGTTCGGGGCGAGTAGCACGGCCGCCGGATGCTCTACCCGCCGGAGGCATCACCCCGGCCGGCCTCCTTGAAACGTGCCAGCAGCGGCCAAACAGGGGTGAAATCGTCGTCCTGCCAACCCGGTGCAAGCGCTCGGCTGACATTGATGTACACCGGCCCGTAGGACGTGTTCAGCCGCCAGTTGTCCCACTGGTCCAGGTCGTGCTCAGCAAACCGCGTCACCAAGCGGAACATGGTTGCCACTTCGGCGTCGGTGAGCGGGCCTCCCGGATGTTCTCCCATCTCGGCAGAGTGCCATCGGTGGGTCGACAGCACCAAGCCGACGCCCACGCACCTCGATCCTGGTCCGGACGACGATCCGATCACCGACCCGACGCCGGGCCGCGGTCGGGCAGCCCTTCACCCCGGGCCGCAGCGCCTCGGACCGGCCTATGCCGCCATCCGCACCGGCAGCAGCACCAGCACGACGGTGGCGGCGACGGCGAGCACGACCCGGGCGGTCCGGAGGCCCCGCCACCAGGGGAGCACCCAGAGCAGCAACCAGATGCCGCCGGAAATCGCCACATGAAGGCCGGCCACACCGAGGATCGTCTCCTCGCACAGGTTGTACGGCTTGCTCTCTGCGCACAGCGCCGGCGTCCCGTTGTTCTCGGCCGCGAAAGTCGCCAGTACGCCGGCGACGCAGGCGAGTACCGGCGCGGCCACGAGGGTGAACAGCGGTGTCACCAACCACCCGGCGAGGTCCCGGCTACGGTCCACTAGCCGCCCCACTGGCAGAGGGCGACCCGCGGGCGCCCGGACTGGTCGAGGACCTTGCCGTCGAACGATCCCGCAGGACATGCGGTCACCTGCAGCGCCAGGTCGACGTTCGGCCGGAGCACGCCGGTCTCGCTCCCGGCGGCGAGGAGCAGCACCCGCACGCCGGGCGGCCGGACCGGCACGTCGACCTCGCGACCGATGGTCGCCGGGTCGATGGCGCCGCCGTCGGCGAGGTGGATGACAGCTGCGGCGTTACCTGTCGGCGGGGCCATCAGCAGCAGGTGATCGGCGTGGCGACGGCTTCCGCCTGTGCCGGGGCGACCGCGAGCAGCACGAAAGCGCCGACAACGAGAACGACGGCAATGGCCGAGTGCTGCGGAACGGCGAACCTCCGGTTGTGCTGGTCGCTGATTGCCACAGAGCGAGTATGCATGATGAGCGCGACATCGATGTCCCGTGAGGACGCAAGCGGTCAGCTCCCCTACCCTCGCCCTCGGCGACCTCCGAATCCGGGACGCCGGCGCCGGACGCTTGGACCCGTTCCTGCGCGACATCGCCAAGGGCCGCCCCTCAGCCGCCAGAGGCGTGGGAGCCGTGCTCAATCAGGTGTTCGCTTCGGCCGTACGCCGCGACGCCATCCCCCACCAGCCGGTGGTCGGGGCGGCGACTCACGTCCTCATCGACGAGAGTCGGATCCCTGACCACGTTCCGCTGGTCAAGGCTTCTCCTTGCCGGGACGGCCGGATTCGAACCGACGACCCCTTGACCCCCCGGAAATCGCAAGGCGGTCCGGTGCTGATCGCACCGCTGGTCGGCGGTCTGACGGTGTTCACTGTGGTTCCGATTGGTGTGGCCGGTTGCTGTACTTCGCTGCGGCAATCCTTCAGCTGTTCTCACCTTCAGTAGCGCTGCCCTTAACGAGCGCTCTCGAGCACACCGCTTCAGGAGCAGCCAGCCAAGCGAGTTCTGCTGCGGTGCCGATTCACACACACACAGCGGTTGGTGCCAGTGTGCGATCCAGTTCGTCGGCGTTCTTCCCGGCGTCGCGGAGGCTGACGGGTGCCAGGCGAGCACACGCAGGCAGGCTTTTCGGCCGCTACGAGCAGCTCGCACCAGTTCGGGTGCCGACGTGTAGAGCGCTGTCCTGAAGGAGCGTCTTTGTGGGCCAGGCCGGCCGACGGACTCCAGGGCTCTAGAGATCATCGGGCAACCAGTGTGGATCGAGGCTCTTGCCGTGGCCTTGAGGGCAGGTTCCGTAGCCAGTGCTGGAGACGCTCCAGTGCTGATAGCAGAACGAGGCGTCGCATTGACCGCAGAATCCGGCATCGTCGTAGCGCACGTGGGGCTTGAGCTGCGGCAGCTCCGCGAGAGGCTGGAGGTAGTCGGTGACCAGCTCTGCGCCGGTGGGCAGGACGTCATCGGCCGGGGCGACCCAGCCGGCGTCGTCGAGCAGCCGGCGGGCGGCCGGGTCGACGTTGTACCGCCACGGGGAGAACAGTCGTACGTGCCCCCACTGCCGCACGGCCGCGCCGGCGGTGTCACCGGCCTCCAGGACGAGGAAGGGCAGGTCACGCTCGCGCAGGTGGGCGGCGGCGGCCAGACCCACCGGGCCCGCGCCGATCACCACGACGGGCGACTCGTCCAGGACACTCATCGGGAACTCCTCTGTATTGGCGATTGTCGAATCAGTCAGGTGCGGTGACACCACGTCGCGCCACCGGGTGGCCGTCAGCAGACTCCGACCGGATCGGGCGCCGGGCGACCCATGACGACGTCGGCGGCGGACGGGAAGCAGCCGACACAGGCGTCGTTGATGCGATAGTGGCGTGCGGTGCCGACCGGCTCGACGAGCACGAACCGCACCTCGGTGAGGATCTTCAGGTGCTGGGAGACGGTGGACTGGGCGAGCCCGACCGCGGCGACGAGTTCCCCCACGCTCATCGGCCGGGCGTGGCGGGCCAGGTACTCCACGATCTGCACCCGCGTCGGGTCCGCGAGCGCCCGGAACCACGAGGCGTAGGTCTGCGCGGTGTCGCGGTCGAGGAGGTCGCCCACCACCACTCCTTCAATCGTTTATCGCCGATTGGCGATGAAGTCTAGCAGGCGCCGGAGCCGGCGATCGCCGGACGGGCCCCGCCTGACGACGCCCTCTCCGGCGGCACCCTGTCTTGATGTCGGTCTAAACAGAGACTTGCACGCTGATTAGATAGATGTCAACCTAGAGACATGCCGAAGCAACAGGCGCCGATCCCCCTCGTCGACCTCAGCGCCGACGCGCCGTGCTGCCCCCCGCTGGCGCAGCGCCGGGTCCCGGCCGAGACGGCGGCGGTGCTCGCGCCCGCGTTCAAGGCCCTCGGCGATCCGGTACGGCTGCAGCTGATGTCGATGATCGCCTCCGCCGAGGGCGGCGAGGTGTGCGTGTGCGACCTGACGCCGGCGTTCGACCTGACCGGGCCGACGATCTCCCACCATCTCAAGACGCTGCGCGAGGCGGGCCTGGTGGACGCCGAGCGGCGGGGCACCTGGGTCTACTACCGCGCGCGGCCGCAGATCCTGCGCCAGCTCGCCGGCCTGCTGTCGATCGAGCCGGCCGCGGCGGCGCAGCGGTAGGCCGCACGCCACACCCCCGCGGGAAGGCGGTCCGATCACCGCCGAGCCCCGTTGCCGCCACACCGACACCCCACTGGAGCGTCCATGAGCACCGCCACCAGAGCCGACCATGCCCCGCCGGTGGTGGCACGCCTGTCGCGCCTCGACCGGTTCCTGCCGGTCTGGATCGGCCTGGCCATGGTCGCCGGTCTGCTGCTCGGCCGGATCGTCCCCGGCCTGGACGACGCTCTCGGCGCCGTCGAGGTCGGTGGCATCTCCCTGCCCATCGCCCTCGGCCTGCTGATCATGATGTATCCGGTCCTGGCCAAGGTCCGCTACGACCGCCTCGACACCGTCACCGGTGACCGGCGCCTCCTGGTCTCGTCGCTGGTCCTCAACTGGATCGTCGGTCCCGCCGTCATGTTCGCCCTGGCCTGGGTGTTCCTGGCCGACCAGCCGGAGTACCGCACCGGTCTGATCATCGTCGGCCTGGCCCGCTGCATCGCGATGGTGATCATCTGGAACGACCTGGCCTGCGGCGACCGGGAGGCAGCGGCGGTCCTCGTCGCCGTCAACTCGGTGTTCCAGGTCGTCGCCTTCGGCCTGCTCGGCTGGTTCTACCTGTCGGTGCTGCCGGGCTGGCTGGGTCTGGACGGCGCGGCGCTGGAGGTCTCCGGCTGGGACATCGCCGGTAACGTACTCGTCTTCCTCGGCATCCCCCTGCTCGCCGGCTACCTCTCCCGCCGCCTCGGCGAGCGCACCAGGGGCCGCGACTGGTACGAGCGGCGGTTCCTGCCCAGGGTCGGGCCCGTCGCCCTGTACGGACTGCTGTTCACCATCGTCGTGCTGTTCGCCCTGCAGGGCGAGGCCATCACCGACCGGCCGGCCGACGTGGCCCGCATCGCTCTGCCGCTGCTGGCCTACTTCGCCCTCATGTGGGCCGGCTCCTACCTGCTCGGCCGGGCCATCGGCCTCAACTACGAACGCACCACCACCCTGGCGTTCACCGCGGCGGGCAACAACTTCGAACTGGCCATCGCGGTCGCGATCGGCACCTTCGGGATCGCCTCCGGCCAGGCCCTCGCCGGTGTCGTCGGCCCGCTGATCGAGGTCCCGGTCCTCGTCGGCCTGGTCTACGTGTCGCTGTGGGCCCGCGCCCGCCTGTTCCCCGCGCCGGGCACCCGGCCGTGAGACGCCCCGACCGCGCTGCGGCACGCCGCGCGGCAACCACCCGTATCAGGGAGACCCGATGAGCGACAAGCCCAGCGTCCTGTTCGTCTGCGTGCACAACGCCGGCCGTTCCCAGATGGCCGCCGGGTGGCTGCGCCACCTCGCCGGCGACACCGTCGAGGTGCGCTCCGCCGGCAGCGCGCCAGCCGGCCAGGTCAACCCGGCCGCCGTCGAGGCCATGCGGGAGGTCGGTATCGACATCACCGGCCAGACCCCCAAGCTCCTGGAGTACGAGACGGCGGAGTCCTCGGACGTCATCGTCACCATGGGCTGCGGTGACGCCTGCCCCGTCTTCCCGGGCAAGCGGTACGAGGACTGGAAGCTCGACGACCCCGCGGGCAAGGGCGTCGACGCGGTACGCCCCATCCGGGACGAGATCCGCACCCGGGTGGAACGGCTGCTCGCCGAACTGCACCCCACCGCCTGACACCCGCCCTCCCGGTCGACACCGTAGTGGTAACCGACGATGATCCGGTCCTGATTGCACCGGCGGGCGGCCGCCGTTGGTGCGACGATGCAAGCGTGGGAACTGCGAAGACTGCCACCCCTGCCATCTCGCCGCTCACCGGCGAGCCGATCAAGCGTGCCGACGCCGAACGCCTCGCGGGCGTCCTGAAGGCGTTGGCCGACCCGGCCCGGCTGCGCCTGCTCAGCCTGATCCAGTCCGCGCCGGAGGGCGAGGCGTCCGTCAGCGACCTCACCGCGCCGCTCGGTCTCTCCCAGCCGACCGTCAGCCATCACCTCCGGATCCTCACCGAGGCCGGCCTGATCGAGCGGGAGAAGCGGGGTGTGTGGGCGTACTACCGCCTGGTGCCGTCCGCGATCTCGGCGATCGCCGAGTTGCTGACGCCGCCTCGTAAACGACCGACGAAGAAGGTCCGCTGAGCAGGTCACCACCGGGTTGCCGCGTGCACCCGCCGACCTGCCACGGTCGCGCCCCGGAGCCTCAACCGGCCACCGGGAAGTTGGACCGGACGAGGCCGTCCGGGTCGTGGCGGCGCTTGACCGCCCCCAGCCGGGTCAGGACGGCGGGGGTGAACGCGTCCGCCGCCGTCTCGTCCGGGTTGAGGAAGGTCACCGGCTTGCGCCCGCTGACCGGCAGGGCGGCGGCCAGGGCCCGCTGCCGCGCCGTGACCGCCGCCGGGTCGGTGGCGAGACCGAACAGGTAGAGCGCGTACGGCTCGGTGAGCGGGCCGTGCGGGCTGTCGGAGTCCCGGGCGAGGGCGCCACCGAGGTGCCGGAGCTGGACGCTGAGCAGCGGGGCGATCGGGTCGGCCAGCAGCGCCCCGGCCGCGTCGTCGTCGAGGCGGGTCAGCAGTTCGGCGCGGGAGATACCGGGGCTGGGGTCGGTGGGTTCGGCCGTGATGCCGCCGAGTTCGGTGACCTGCATGTTCCGCCTGCTGTCGGAGATCGGCTGGGTCAACCGGTCCAGCGGTGCGAGCAGGTCCCGCGCCGCAGCCCCGGCGCCGAGGTAGGTGACGTCGAGGGCGACCATCGGATCGGCGCCGGGGAAGTGCAGCAGGTCCATCCAGACGGTCAGCTCCTCGGGTGCCGTGGCGGTGATCCGCCGGAACGCCCGCAGCACGTCCGGCGCGTGCGCCGCCGCCCACAGCATGCGTCCGCCGTACAGGTCCGGCGCGGGGTGCAGCGCGAGTTCGAGGGCGGTGACGATCGCGAAGTCACCACCGCCGCCGCGCAGCGCCCAGAACAGGTCGGGGGCGGTCTCGGCGGTGACGCGCCGGTGCCGCGCCTCGGCGTCCACGACGTCGAACGCGGTGACCGCGTCGGACACCCAGCCGTACGCGCGGCCGAACCAGCTCAGTCCGCCGCCGAGCGCCACCCCGGTCACGCTGACCACGGGGGAGCTGCCGGGCAGCCCGGTGAGCCCGTACGACGCGGCGGCGGCCTGGAGCAGGCCGGACGGCACACCGGCGCCGACCCGTGCCCGCCGGGCGACCGGGTCGATCTCCACGGTGTCCAGACGGCCGGTCCGCAGCAGGATCGCGCCGTCGGCGCGGCCGGTGGCGCCGTGCCCGTTGGGCTGCACGGCGATGCTCAGCCCGGCCGAACGGGCGTACCGGACGAGCGCGGCGACGTCGTCCGCGTCGGCGGCCTCGACCACCGCCGCCGGTGACTGCGCGACGGCCAGGTTCCAGGCCCGGCCGGCCACCTCGAACCCTTCGTCGCCCGGCAGCAGGACCCGGCCCCGGACGGTGGAGCGAAGCGGGTGCGGAGCATTCATGAGCGTGTCCATGAGCCCACACTAGGAGCGGAAAAGACCCCGATTAGGGTGCATTCGCATGATGGATTCGTGGGCCAATCCGGCGCGGCGGCTCGGCAGCGACCTGCATCTGGAGCTGTCCGGCGCCGGCGGCCGCCGGTCCGCGCTCACCCGCGCGCTGCGCGACGCCGTCCGGGACGGGAGACTGGCGGCCGGCACCCTCCTGCCGCCGTACCGGTCCCTCGCCGCCGACCTCGGCCTGGCCCGCAACACCGTCGCCGCCGCGTACGCCGAACTGGTGGCCGAGGGATGGCTCGTCGCCCGGCAGGGGTCCGGTACGCGAGTGGCGCCGCACGCCGAGCCCGCCCGGGTCGCCCGCGTCCCGAGGCAGATGCCCGCGCGTCCGGCCCCGGCCGTGCACCATCTGCGGCAGGGGCAGCCGGATGCCGCCTCCTTCCCGCGCGCCGCGTGGCTGGCGTCCGCGCGCCGCGCCCTGACCGCCGCGCCGAACGAGGCGTTCGGGCCGGGCGATCCGCAGGGCCGCCCGGAGCTGCGCCGGGCGCTGGCCGGGTACCTGGCGCGGGCGCGGGGCGTCCGGACCACCCCGGACCGGATCGTGGTGTGTTCCGGTGTCGCGCACGCGCTGCGCCTGCTCTACGGCGGCCGGGTTCTGCGCGGCCCGCTGGCGGTGGAGTCCTACGGGCTCGCGTTCCACCGCGCGGTGCTGGCGGCGGCAGGCGTCCGTACCGCCCCGCTCACGCTCGACGCGGACGGCGCCCGCACCGAGGAGCTGACCGGCCTCGCGGGGGTACGGGCGGCGCTGCTCACGCCCGCGCACCAGTTCCCCACCGGCGGGCCGCTGCATCCCCGGCGACGCCTCGCCGCGCTGGGGTGGGCGGAGGGCCGGGACGGGCTGGTGCTGGAGGACGACTACGACGGCGAGTTCCGGTACGACCGGGATCCGGTGGGGGCGGTGCAGGGCTTGGCCCCGGAGCGCGTCGTCTACCTGGGCTCGGTGAGCAAGAGCCTCTCCCCCGCGCTGCGTCTGGGCTGGATGGTGCTGCCCGAGCGGCTCGTCGGCCCGGTGCTGGACGCCAAGGGTGAACGGGAGGCGTGGGCGGGCGTGACGGACCAGCTCACCCTCGCCGATTTCCTCGACTCCGGACGGTACGACCGGCACGTGCGCCGAATGCGCCAGCGGTACCGCGCCCGGCGCGACCGTCTCGTCGCCACGCTCGCCGCCCACGCCCCGCACGTCACGCCGACCGGCGTCGCCGCCGGGCTGCACGCCGTGCTGCGCCTGCCCGCCGGGACCGAGCGCCAGGTGGTGGAGGCCGCCGCCGGACGGTCGATCGCGCTCGACGGGCTGGCCGGTTTCCGCCACCCGGACGCCACCATGCCCGCCCTCGACGGCCTCGTGGTCGGCTACGCGACGCCGCCCGAGCACGCGTACGCAGCCGCGCTGGAGGCGCTGTGCCGGATCCTTCCCCCGGCCCCCTCCCCCGCTCGGTCCGGTGGGCCGGCCCTTGAGGACCGCGGCCGGAGCCGGTAGAAACGGCGGGGCCGACAGGAGATCAGTCATGACCGATACCGACGGGCGGTTGTCCGCGACGCCGCGTACCACCCTGCGCCGGATGAAGGAGAAGGGGCGCCGCGACCGCGCCGCCCTGTTCGACGTGCTCCGGGCCGCCTCCGTCTGCCATCTCGGCGTGCTCGTCGACGGCGGACCGATGGTGGTGCCGACCGTCTACGGCTTCGACGACAGGCACCTCTACCTGCACGGCTCGGTGGCCAGCCGGAGCCTCACCACCGACGCCGAGGTCTGCGTGACGGTCACCGTGGTCGACGGGCTGGTCCTGGCGCGCTCGGTGTTCGAGCACGGGATCAACTACCGCAGCGCGATGATCTACGGCCGGCCCCGGTGGGTGACCGACGCCGAGGAGAAGGTGTACGGCCTGCGGCTGCTGACCGAGCACGTCGCCCCCGGCCAGTGGGACCACGCCCGCCGGCCGAACCGGCGGGAACTGGCGGCCACCGCGCTGCTGGCGCTTCCGCTGGCCGAGGCGTCGGTCAAGACGCGCAGCGGACCGCCGGACGACGGCGACAGCCCGGACGCCGCCCTCGGCCTCTGGGCCGGCGAACTTCCGCTTGTCGCGCGCTGGGAGCAGCCGGTGACCGACCCGGCGGTGGCCGCCCGAGCGG